>NZ_JBWKFM010000036.1:0-66758 GCF_056434285.1 Streptomyces sp. NPDC044063 | reverse complement strand
GCCGCTTTTTTCCCCTCTCCCCTCTTGGCTCCCCCCCCCCCCCCCCCTCCCCCCCCTCCTCCCCCTCCCCCCCCCCCCCCCCCCCCCCCCCCCCCCCCCCCCCCCCCCCCCCCCCCCCCCCCCCCCCCCCCCCCCCCCCCCGGCGCCGTCAGTGCTGCGGATTGATGTCCGCGGGCAGCTCGGCGATGAAGGGGTGGTCCCGCTCGATCAGGCCCAGCTTGGAGGCACCACCGGGCGAACCGAGCTCGTCGAAGAACTCGACGTTCGCCTTGTAGTAGTCCTTCCACTCCTCCGGGGTGTCGTCCTCGTAGAAGATGGCCTCGACCGGGCAGACCGGCTCACAGGCGCCGCAGTCGACGCATTCGTCCGGGTGGATGTACAAGGACCGGGAGCCCTCGTAGATGCAGTCGACGGGGCACTCCTCGATGCACGCCTTGTCCTTCACGTCGACACAAGGCTGCGCGATGACGTAGGTCACGCTGTCGTTCCTCCTCGGTAGGGCTCATTTCGCGCGGGAGCGCGGCGTCGTCGATGCCCACACCTAGTATCTCCCTCCCCGGGCACATGACGAACAAGAGGGGCTGGCACAGCTGTGGAATTCACCACGGGCGGAAGGCTTGACGTCCGGATCACCACGGCGGACGTGGGCAAGCGCGTCTCCGTACGGCACTTGAACGCCTCCGGCGGATCGCCGGAACGCTTCACCGACGCCGTCGGCGTGCTCTCCTCCTGGGAGGGGGGTGTGCTGCGGATCACACGCAGGAACGGCGAAACGGTCGAGGTCCCGGAGTCCTGGCTGGTCGCCGGCAAGGTCGTACCGGCCACCCCGGCCCGGCGGCGCGGCCCCGCGGCCACGGTCCGTGAGCTCCAGGAGGTCGCCGCGCGCGGCTGGCCCGCCCGCGAGACGGAGCGCCTCGGCGACTGGACGCTGCGCGCGTCCGGCGGCTTCACCGCCCGCGCGAACTCGGCGCTCCCCCTCGGTGACCCCGGTCTGCCGGCGGAGGCCGCGCTGGACCGGGTCGCCGCCTGGTACGCCGAGCGCGGCCTGCCCGCGTATGTGCAGGTCACGACCGGCGACCCGGCACGGGACACCGAGCTGGACGCCGAGCTGGCCCGGCGCGGCTGGACCGCCGAGCGGCACGCGGTGATGCGCACCGCCGCGCTCGCGCCGATCGCCGATACGGGTGCCGCCACCGAGCGGGTGCGGTTGACCCGCGAGCCGGACGAGGCCTGGCTCGCGGCCTACGGGCGCACCGGCGCGTCGTCCCAGGACGCCCTGGCGGTGCTGACGGGCGGCCCGTCGGTGTGGTTCGCGACCGTGCCGGACGAGGAGGCCGGTGGGACGGGGCCGGCCGCCATGGCGCGCTGTGTCGTCGACGGCCGCTGGGCGGGCTTCGCGGCGCTGCACGTCAGCCCCGGACGGCGGCGCGAGGGCCTGGGCGGGCTGGTCATGGCCGCCCTGGCCCAGCAGGCGCTCAGCGAGGGCGCCTCGGCGGCGTATCTGCAGGTCGAGACGGACAACGGCCCCGCGGCCGCCCTCTACGACGGGCTCGGCTTCACCACTCACCACGGTTACCACTACCGCCGCGAGCCGGTGCGCTAGCCGCGGACCTGGTCGCACCATGGATACCGGCGGTGGCTGTGGCCACCGCCCCGAGCGGGTACGAGGCACCCATGTACGACGACACCACTGGACGGCGGCGGGCCTTCGCGGACGCGGCCCGGGAGGAGCGGCCCGACCTCGCGCTGCTGTGCCTCCTGGTCGCGGCGGAGGCGGAGGCGGGGCTGTGCGAGAACACCGCGGACGCCGCGCAGATCGAACTGGACCGGCTGGCCGGACTGCTCCCCGCCCTGGGCCGGCACGCCGCGCCCCGCCGCTGGGCGGAGGCCCTGGCCGAGCTGCTCGGGGAACGCTGCGGCTTCCACGGCTCCCCCGCCGACTACCGGCGACTGGAGTCCTCGCTGCTCCCCGAGGTGCTGCGGCGGCGGCGCGGCCTGCCCATCCTGCTGTCCGTGGTGTGGATGGAGGTCGCCCGCCGCGCCGGCGCGCCCGTGTACGGGGTGGCCCTGCCCGGCCACTTCGTGGTCGGCTTCGGGGACCCGGGCGGGGAGCATGTGCTGGCCGACCCCTTCGAGGGCGGCCGGCCGCTGTCCGAGGAGGACGCCGGCCTGCTGGTCGCGGGCACGACGGGCACCCCGCTGGCCCCGTCGATGTTCTCCCCGGCCGAGCCGCTGGAGATCGTCCTGCGCGTCCTCAACAACATCCGCGCCTGGGCCGCCGCCCGCCCCGAGCGCAGCGACATCCAGCTCTGGGCCGTCGAACTGTCCCTGCTGCTCCCCACCCACCCGGCCCGGCTGCGCTACGAGCGCGCCGAGCTGCTCGTGGAGCGCGGTGAGTTCGCCCGCGGCGCCCGTGAGCTGGAGGAATACGCGGCGGTCATCGCCCCGCTGGAGCCGACGGCCGCCGAGACGGTCCGCCACCAGGCACTCGCCGCGCGGGCCATGCTGAACTGAGGGGGCCGCCGGACCGGCGGCCAGGGGTCAGAGCCAGCCCTTGTCGCGGGCTATCCGGACGGCCTCCGCGCGATTGCGGGCGCCGGTCTTCTGGATCGCCGTGGAGAGGTAGTTCCGCACGGTGCCGTGCGAGAGGTGGAGAGCGGCGGCGAGCTCGGCGTTGGTGGAGCCGTCGGCCGACGCCGCGAGGACGGCGCGCTCCCGGTCGGTGAGGGGGTTGGCCCCCTCGGCGAGCGCGGCGGCCGCGAGGGTGGGGTCGATGACGCGCTCGCCGCGCAGCACCCGCCGCACCGCGTCGGCCAGCTGCGCCGCCGGGGCGTCCTTGACCAGGAACGCGTCCGCGCCGGACTCCATGGCCCGGCGCAGATAGCCGGGCCGGCCGAAGGTGGTGAGGATGACGACCTTGAGCCCCGGCAGCTCCCGGCACAGCAGGGCCGCCGCGTCGAGCCCGGTCATCCCGGGCATCTCGATGTCCAGCAGCGCCACATCGACGGGCGTGGCGCGGGCGGCGGCCAGCACCTCGTCGCCCCGGGCCACCTGGGTGACGACGTCGATGTCCTCCTCGAGCCCCAGGAGCGCGGCCAGCGCCTCCCTGACCATGGACTGGTCCTCGGCGAGGAGAACACGAACGGCGGCGTTTCCGGGGGGCTTCGGTGCGTTCACAGCGACAGCGTAGAGGTCAGGCCATCACGCGGCGCGAGAGCGGTACGGCCGCCCGCAGGCGGAAGCCGCCGCGCGGGCCGGGGCCCGTCTCCAGCCGGCCGTCCGCCAGGGACAGCCGCTCGGTGAGACCGGTCAGGCCGTTGCCGTGGCCGTGGCCGCCGGAGGGGCCGCGGCCGTCGTCGGTGACGATCAGGCACAGATCGTCGCCGTCCTCCTCGACCACGATCTCGCACCGGCGGGCGCCGCTGTGCCGAACCACATTGGTGACGGCCTCCCGCAGCGCCCACGCCAGCGCCCCCTCCTCGTCCGGGGGGAGGTCGGCGTGGCCGGTGGAGGCCCGGGTCAGGTCGGCGGCGACGCCGGCGGCGGCCAGGGCCGTACGGGCCCCGGCGAGCTCGGCGTCCAGCGTGGGGCGCCGGAAGCCGCTGACCGCCTCCCGGACGTCCACCAGCGCCTGCCGGCTCACCCGCTCGATGTCGGCGACCTGCTGGGCCGCCGCCTCGGGCTTGTCCGGCAGCATCCGCCCGGCCAGCTCGCTCTTGAGCGTGATGAGCGAGAGCGAGTGGCCGAGGAGGTCGTGGAGGTCCCGGGCCAGGCGCAGCCGCTCCTCGTTCGCCGCGAGGTGCGCCACCGTGGCCCGGGCCTCGCGCAGCTCCCGCATGGTGCGGCCCATCTGCACGACGGCGATCATCGCGCCGCCGCCCAGCAGCGTGGGCAGCACCAGCAGCAGCGTCTCGACCAGGGGGACGCCGTGCACCAGGCAGAGCGTGGCCACGGTGGCCGCGACGGCCGGCACGACCCGCAGGCCCCACTTCAGCGGGAGCTGGACGCCGCTGGAGATGGAGACGTAGACCAGCAGGACGGTCCACGACGGGCTGAAGGCCAGCGCCATCGTCAGCGCGAGGGCGTACAGCCCGCCCAGCAGGTAGTTCCGCCGGCGGCTCACCTGGTCGGGGCCGGGGCGGGGGCCGAGGACCAGGTAGAGATACCCGATGATGAAGGCCGCCAGCGCGAGCCACCCGATGGCCGTCACCACGGGCCCGTACCGGTCCTCCGTCAGGTCCCGGACCGCGTAGTAGAGGTAGGACATGTACAGGAAGGTCCAGCAGGTCTTGGCGAAGAGCTGGCGCCAGTCCTCGGGTGCCCTGCCGATCTGGATGAAGCCCCTGTCGACCGCCGGCTCCCCGTACTCCCCGTGCGCTTTCACCTTCGTAGTGTCCCCCGGACCCGGCAGCGGCCACGACATCAGGTCACGCCTTGTGGGTGTCCTTGCGGTACAGCCAGGCGGCCGCGCCACCGAACAGGACGAGGTAGACGAACATGAGGACGACGTCCTTCAGGTGGGGCGCGCCACCCTGCTCGATGGCCTGGCCGAGCCCGGCGTAGGCGTGGGTGGGCACCCACTCGGCTATGTCCTGGAGCCACTTCGGGAAGACGGCCGTCGGCATCCACAGGCCGCCGAGCATCGACAGGCCGAAGTAGATGATGAAGGTGATGGGACGGACGGCGTCACCGGTGGCGAGATAGCCGATGGCCACGCCCAGCGCGGCGAAGACGACGCTGCCGGCCCAGATGACGGCCGTGAGCGCGAACCACTGCCAGACCGCGGGGAAGCGCACGTCCTTGACCAGGGCGGCGGTGAGGAAGACGGCCAGGATCGCCGGGAGGGAGACCACGGCGGCCGAGGCGATCTTGGCGGTGACGTAGCCGCGGCCCGGGAGCGAGGTGAGCCGCAGCTGCCGCACCCAGCCCTTCTCCCGCTCCTTGGCTATCTTCTCGCTGTTGCCGACCAGGACAGCGGTGATCGCGCCGAAGGACGCCATCGACACCATCATGAGCAGCGGCAGCGTGAGGTCCGTGCCCTCGATCTTCTCGGTGCTGCTCGCACCGCCCGCGATCATCAGATAGAGCGCCGCGGGGTAGATCACCGAGAAGAACATGAACTTCTTGGCGCGCAGCGTGCGCGTGATTTCCAGCTTGATCAGGGTGTTCATCGGGAAGCCGCCTCCTCGGCGGCCGCGGCGTCGGTGATGGCGATGAAGGCCTGCTCCAGGCCCAGGCCCGCGACCTCGAGGTTGCGGGGGTAGAGGCCGAGACCGTACAGGGCGTGGACGGTGGCGTCGGCGTCGTGCGACTGGATGCGGACCGTGCGGCCGGATATCTCCAGGGAGGACAGGAACGGCAGCTCGCGCAGGGCGGCCTCGCCGATGTGTCCGTCGAGGTCGAAGACGATGCGACGGGCCCCGGCCTTCGCCTTGATCTCGGCGGCGGAGCCGTCCGTGAGGACCCGGCCGCGGTGGAGCACGATCACGCGGTCCGCGATCGCGTCGGCCTCCTCCAGATAGTGGGTGGCGAACAGGACCGCGCGGCCCTCGTTCGCCTGCTGGCGCATCACGCTCCAGAACGCCTGGCGGGCCGTGACGTCCATGCCGGTCGTCGGCTCGTCGAGGACGATCAGGTCGTTGGCGCCCGCGGTGGCCATGGCGAAGCGCACGCGCTGCTCCTGGCCGCCGGAGAGCTTGTTGACCATGCGGTCGGCGATCTCGGTGATGCCCGCCCGCTCCATCACCTCGTCCAGCGGGTAGGCCTTGCGGTGGAGGTCGCAGGCCAGCTTCACCAGCTCACGGACCGTCACGTCCTCCATCAGCCCGCCGGACTGGAGCATCGCGCCGACGCGGCCGCGCTGGATGGCCTCCTGGGGCGTCGTGCCGAAGACCTCGACGCGCCCGGCGTCGGGGTTGCGCAGGCCCAGCAGGAGGTCGAGCGTCGAGGACTTGCCGGCGCCGTTGGGGCCGAGCAGGGCGACGGTCTCGCCGGGGTAGAGGTCCAGGGTCAGGTCGGAGACGGCCTTGACGGTGCCGTAGGACTTGCTGACGTTCTCGAAGCTGACCACGGGTGTGCCGGTCCGATGCCGCCCGTCCCCCGTGATCGCGGTCGCGGTTGTGGTCATGGAAACAATCATCGCGACCGCGAGGCGGGGGCGGCAGTGTCAGCCGTCGTAAGCCTGGGATGACAGATGTCATGGGTCGGCCGGGCCGACCGTCACCCCTCCACCGCAGGTCAGGCCTGCGGCGGAGGGCTGACGGGCCCGCCCGGGACCGGGCCGGCTCAGCTCAGCGGGATGACACCGACCCGCTCGGCCGGCGTCTTGCCGCGCAGCGCCTTGTTGAGGGCGTTGGCGACGTCCTGCGGCATGACCGGCTTCTTCTCACCGCTGCCGCGCTGGATGAGGACGCCGTTGAAGGCCGCCCCGTACAGCTCCTTGAGCGCGTCCAGGTCGTAGTTCTCCACGAGCTGGCCGTTGACCTCCTTGACCGAGAGGATCTTCGGCAGCGACCGGTCCGGGCCGAACTGGACCTTGTGCAGCGGGTCCGTCTGGATCGTGACCAGGCCGGACATCGCGGGCTTCGCGAACTCCTCCATCTTCCGGTCGACCTCCGCCTTGGAGATCTTCGGCTGCTGGGCGGAGGTCGCCAGCGTGACGGTCTTGTCCTGACCACCGGCCGCGCGGTCACGGTAGGCCTGGGCGATCGTCTTGACCGAGCCGTTCACGTCGATGCCCTCGTACGGCTGCCCGTACACGGCCACGGCCTTGCCCGGCTGGAACTTGATCGTCCCCTCCTTCGCCGCGCCGCTCTCGCCGGCCAGCGTCTTGAGGGCGGCCGCGACCTTCTCCTCGTCGACCGTCACGGTCGGCTCGGCCGTCCGCGCGCCGCCGACGAGCGAGCCGAGGACGGTGACGGGGTTGTAGTCCTTCACCGCGGCGGCGCGCACCGTCGCCTGGGTGTCGATGGACAGACCCGCCACGGACGGCTTCAGGTCGGCCGTCTTCCCGCCGATGGAGACCTTCAGCGGCGCGGTCGCCTTGCTGCCGAGCGACGTGTCGAGCTTCTGGACGGCCTGCTCCCTGGACATGCCGCCGATGTCGACGCCGAGCACGGTCGTGCCGTTCGGCACGTCCGCGTGGTCCAGCAGCAGCCCGGCGGCGTACGCGACGCCGACCAGACCGACGAGACCACCGGCCACGAGCACCAGCTTGGAGCGGCCCTTCTTCTTGGGCGCGGCCTTGCCGGCCTTGGGCGCGCTCCGGCCCGCGGGCTTGGCGGGCGCGGCCGGACCGGGGACCGGGGGCTTCGGGACCCCGCCACCGACGGCCGGGGGCTTGGGCACCCCGCCGCCCGTCGGAGGCTTCGGGACCCCACCACCGACCGGAGGCTTCGGCACCCCGCCGCCCACCGGCGGCTTCGGGACGCCCGGGCCCGTCTTCGGCTTGGGCACGGCCACGCGCGGCGCGCCGCCGTCCATGGGCGGCTTCGGGACCTGACCGGCGGCCGGGGACACCGGCGGGATGCCGTTGACCAGCGTCTCGCCGACCGGACCCGGGGCCGGGGCCGCCGCGGCCGCCTTCGGGCCCTTCTTCTTGCGGCCCTTGCCGCCGGGCTGGTCGCCGCCCTTGTTCTGCCGGCCCGCCTGCGGACCGCTCTGCGGACCCGTCTGCGGGGCACCGCCCGGCTGGACGGCCGGGAAGCCCTCGCGCGGGGTGTCCGTACGGCCGGGCGCGAAGGCCGCGCCGCCGGCCGGCATGCCGCCGATGGTGGGCGGCGGGAACTGCTGGGCGGCGGCGGTACGGGCGTTGGCGTTCGCCTTCGGCGCGCCACCGGCCGGCGCTGCGGCACCGCCGGGCCAGTCGTCGCCGCCACCGCGCCGCTGGGAGCCGGCCCCCGGCGCGGAGCCGGACACGGGCGGGACGGCGGGCGTGGAGGCGTCGCCGGGCCACGGCGCGCCGCCGGCCGACGGGGCGCCCTTCCCCGGAGTGGCCGGCCAGTCGTCGACGGCACCGGCGGCACCGCCCGGGACGGGCGGCTGCGGCATCGAGGCCGTCGTCGAGGGGTCGTTCGGCCACGGCGTGGCGGCGGTGGTCGAGGGGTCGCCGGGCAGCGGAGGCTGCGGCATGGCACCCGTGGTCGACGGGTCGTTCGGCCACGGCGTGGCACCGGTCGTCGAGGGGTCGCCCGGCAGCGGAGGCTGCGGCATCGCGCCCGTCGTCGACGGGTCGTTCGGCCACGCGGCGGTGGACTGCGCACCGGAGGTCCGCGCACCGGTGGACTGCGCGCCGGAGGACTGCGCGCCGGAGGTGACGGGCCAGTCGTCGACGGGGGCCGCGGGGGCGCCACCGTTCATGCCACCCGCCATCGGGGCCTGCGGCATGGAGGGCTGGGCCATCGGGGACTGGGCCATCGGGGACTGCGGCATCGGGGACTGCGGCATCGGCGGCTGCGGCATGGCGGCCGTCGTCGACGGGTCGCCGCCCTGCCAGACGTCGCCGCCCGCCGGTGCGCCACCGGAAGCGGAATGCGTGGGGCGCTGCGGGAGGCGCTCGGCCTGCGGCGCCTCCTGCCATACGCCGCCGCCGTGTCCGCCCGCCGGCGGGCGCTGGTCGCCACCGAGGGCCTGGCCACCGCCGCGACGCGGCAGCGGCGGCTGCTTGGCGGCGCCGGCCGCCGAGGCCTGCTGGCGGCGCGCGGCCGTGGTGGGCGGCGGCGTCGTGCCGCCGGACTTGCGGGGCGCGAACCAGTCGCTGGCCTTCTCGCCCGAACCGGAATCCGCGGAGGCCGCCGCCGGCGCGCCGCCGGGGGCCCGTCGCTCGGAGGGCTTGGGCCGGGTCGGCAGGCCCTCCTTGCGCTCGCTCGCGGGCGCGGGGGCCGGAGCGGCGGCGGGGGTGCCCGCCTCGGCGTCCGGGGACTCGCCGTCGACCGGCGTCCGCATGACGACCGGCGGGATGGGGCGCGAGCCGGGAATGTTGATCCGGATCCGCGTCGTCATCGTGGTTTCGGTCTTCGGCTCACCGGGCTTGGGGGCAGCGGCCGCGGCTCCCGTGGCCGGGTCCCCGTCGGGACCGGTCCCGTACGGCGAGGTGCCCGAAGGGTAGGCGGCGCCACCGCGCCCCTGGGGCCCGGAGGACGAACTGTCAGATGCACGGCTCAAAGCAGGTTCTCCCGGATACTCTTTGCCGCCCTCGTTGACCTCGCTTCGGGTCGCCCATCGCCGGAGGCCAGGGGAGGCTCGGCGGCGCGCACAACCATACTGGCCACTGCGGGCTCGCCATTGACGACCGCTGGTTCAGTCCCCCGACCGGTCGGGTGACGGTCGGGTAGAAATCGCCACGTCACTTGCCAAGTCGGGCCGAGGGCCGGTCCGGTTGCGGCAGTTTCGGGACCGTGGCACAGATCACAGCCACGATCATCCCGCCCAGCAGGAAGACGTACGAGCCGATCCCGGCGCCGAAGACGAAGTCGCCCTCGGGCCGATTGGCGGCCAGGAACAGTACCGCGAGCATCCAGCCGGCACCCGGCACGGCACCGCCGGCCCGGCTCCCCATGGCGGTCGCGCCGCCGTAGCAGAGCCCGGCCACGCCCAGCAGCGCCAGCAGCAACCCACCGGGGAACCAGCCGCCTTGCACGAGCGCCCCGCCCGCCCCGACCACCATCCCGAGCAACGCCAGCCCCAGATAGCCGGACAGGCGCTTGACGTCGAACACACGCATGGGACCGCCCGGCCCGCCTCCCTCGCTCCCGCCGGTCACGCGTCCACCCCCGCGAAGAGGTCGTCCTCGCGACCGGCGCCCCCGGCCTCGCCCTTGACGAGCTTGTAGTACTCGCGGGGGAAGAGCGGCTGCCCCAGGTCGTTGGAGAGCGCGAAGAACGGGCCGTCCACCGCGATCTGCGTGGCGTGCGCGCGCATCGCGGCCGCCTTGGCGGCCACATGGGCGGAGGTGTCGAGCGCGGCCGTCACCTCGTCGTCGGGCACCACGCCCGGTACGTCGGCCGGTGACGCGACGCCGGGGAAGAGGTCGCCCTCCCGGCCCGCGGCGCGCAGCCGGGCGAAGCCCTCCTCCACAACGGACATCGGTACGCAATTCCAGTAGATTTTCGCGATGTCGTACGGATCGCCCAGATCGCGGCGGAACGCGGGTTCGGCGGCGAGCTCGGCGGCCCGCATGGCCACGCGGTGCGCCTGGATGTGGTCGGGGTGGCCGTAACCACCGTCCGGGTCGTAGGTGACGAGCACCTGGGGCCGGACCTCGCGGATCACCTCGACGAGCGACGTGGCCGCCTCGTCCAGGTCCGCCTCCCAGAACGAGCCGGGCGCGGCGTTCTGCGGAGCGCCCATCATCCCGGAATCGCGGTAGCGGCCGGGGCCGCCGAGGAGGCGGTGGTCGGTGACGCCCAGCTCCTTCATCGCGGCGGCGAGTTCGCCCCGGCGGTGGTCGCCGAGCGTGTCGTCCCGGTCCGCGGCGAGATGGGCCAGCCCGGGCGGGATCACCTCGCCCTCCTCGCCCAGGGTGCAGGTCACGAGCGTGACGAGGGCACCCTCGGCGGCGTACTTGGCCATGGTCGCGCCGTTGTTGATCGATTCGTCGTCCGGGTGCGCGTGCACCAGGAGCAGCCGGCGGCCGGGAAGGTCGGTCATGACTCCACCCTACGAGCCGCGGCACCCCGCCGGGGCGCCACCCGTCCGGCCGCACCTCGTCCGTGTTCCGGGTCCGCGTCCCGAGTCCGCGACCCGGGTGTCCGCGTCCCGGGTCCGTGTTCCGAGGGGGACCGCCCGGGAGCGGCCCCCGCCGGTCAGAACTTGATGTTGCTGATCATTCCCGTGACGCTGGTGGTCAGCTGGTTCAGCGTCGGGGCGATGGACGAGCTGGCGAGGTAGAAGCCCAGCAGCACGCAGATCACGGCGTGGCCCGCCTTCAGCCCGGACTTCCGGACCAGCAGGAAGACGATGATCGCCAGCAGCACCACCGCCGAAATCGAAAGTGCCACAGCGGCTCACCTCCAGGTACGCGCGGTCGGAAGGGCGGCATACGAATGCCCGGGTGGCATACGACGCCAGGGAGTCATATCCACTATGCGCGAGCGATCATAACTTTCCGTGCGTGCGCATGACTCGGTGCACGGGAGCAAACACGGGGCGCACGGCGAGTTCTCGCCGTCTTGGGTGAACCGGATGGTAGGGCCGCCGGGGCGCGCACGGCCTAGGCTCGCCCGCATGACAGGTCAGCTCTCGTTCCCCCGTCAGCACGCCCGCACCCAACGCTTCTCGCTCGGCGCGCCGCGCGCGTTCAGCGTGTCGCCGGACGCCGCGCGTGTCGTCTTCCTGCGCTCCCGTTCGGGCACCGACCGTACGAACGTCCTGTGGGTGCTCGACCTCGACGAGGGTCGCGAGTACCCGGCCGCCGATCCGCGGGTCCTGCTCGGCGGGGCCGACGAGGAGTTGTCGGCCGAGGAGCGGGCGCGTCGCGAGCGCAGCCGCGAGGGCTCGGCGGGGGTCGTGGGATACGCGGTGGACGCCACCGTGGAGTTGGCGGCGTTCGCCCTGTCGGGGCGGCTGTACGTCGCCGAGCTGCGCGGCGGCACGGCCCGCGAGCTGGTGGTGCCCGGCCCCGTCGCCGACCCCCGGCCCTCCCCGGACGGCCGCCGGGTGGCCTACGTCGCCGGTGGCGCCCTGCGGGTCGTGGCCGCCGACGGCACCGGTGACCGGGCGCTGGCCGAGCCGGCGACCGCCACCGAGACCTGGGGCCTGGCGGAGTTCGTCGCCGCCGAGGAGATGGACCGCTCGCGCGGCTTCTGGTGGTCGCCCGACGGTGACGCGCTGCTGGCCGCACGGGTCGACGACGCGCCCGTGCGCCGCTGGTGGATCGCCGACCCGGCCAACCCCGGCAGCGCGCCCGCCGAGGTCGCCTACCCCGCCGCCGGCACCCCGAACGCCGAGGTGTCGCTGTCCCTGCTGGGCCTCGACGGCTCCCGCAGGGACATCGCGTGGGACCGGGAGCGCTACCCCTACCTCGCCCGGGTCCACTGGTCGGCGGACGGCCCGCCGCTGCTCCTGGTTCAGACCCGCGACCAGCGGAACCAGGCATATCTTCAGGTCGACATCACCACGGGCGTCACGCGCACGCTGCACACCGACGCGGACCCGAAGTGGCTGGAACTCTTCGCTGGTGTGCCCGCATGGACGGCCGACGGCCGCCTCGTACGGATCACCGACGAGGACGGCGCGCGTGTCCTGGCCATCGGCGACCGGGTCCTGACGGGACCCCGGCTGCATGTGCGGACCGTGCTGGACATCGGCCCGGACGACGTACTGATCGCCGCGTCGGCCGGACCGGAGGCCGAGGACCCCGAGACCGGCGAGTGCCACGTCTACCGCGTCAACGAAGGAGGGGCGCAGCGGGTTTCGGAGGGGCCCGGCTGGCACTCGGCGGCACGCTCGGGCGCGGTGACCGTCCTCGCGTCGTCCTCCCTGGCCGGCCCCGGGGCGACCGTACGCGTCCTGCGCGACGGCAAGCGGGCCGCCACGGTGGCCTCGTACGCCGAGACGCCGGTGCTGACCGCCCGGCCCCGGATCACCCGGGCGGGCCGGCGCGGCATCCCGTGCGCCGTGCTGCTGCCCAGCGGCCACCGGGAGGGCGACGGCCCGCTGCCGGTGCTGATGGACCCGTACGGCGGCCCGCACGGCCAGCGCGTGGTGGCCGCGCACAACGCCCACCTGACCTCCCAGTGGTTCGCCGACCAGGGGTTCGCCGTGGTCGTCGCCGACGGCCGGGGCACCCCGCACACCTCCCCCGGCTGGGAGAAGGACATCCACGAGGACTTCGCGGGCACCACCCTCGACGACCAGGTCGAGGCGCTACGCGTGTTGGCCGCCCACCATCCGCTGGATCTGGAGCGGGTGGCCGTCCGCGGCTGGTCGTACGGTGGCTATCTGGCGGCCCTGGCGGTGCTGCGCCGTCCCGACGTCTTCCACGCGGCCGTCGCGGGCGCCCCCGTCACCGACTGGCGGCTCTACGACACCCACTACACCGAGCGCTATCTGGGGCACCCCGAGGAGCGGCCGGAGGTGTACGCGCGGAACTCGCTCGTCACCGACGACGGTTTGTCGTCGCCCGCGGAACAAACCCGTCCGCTGATGATCGTCCACGGTCTGGCGGACGACAACGTGGTCGCGGCGCACACCCTGCGGCTGTCCTCGGCCCTGCTGGCCGCGGGCCGTCCGCACGAGGTGCTGCCGCTGTCCGGGGTGACCCACATGACTCCCCAGGAGCAGGTCGCGGAGAACCTGCTGCTGCTCCAAGTCGACTTCCTGAAGCGTTCCTTGGGACTCCCGGCATCCACTGACCGACCCTGACGAGTGGTTGAGGGGACGGCGTGCTTGACGGTCGCTGTCAAGCACGCCGTGACCTCGATCTGCACAACCTTCGCTCAAGAAGGCGGGAAAGGCCGCGCCGCCCACCGCAGCCCCCTTGACTGCACTGTTCATCCATTGCGAAAGTCCGCTCAACCCAACCGCGTTCACGACTGCCGCGCAGGGCCGACGAGACTGACAGTGCGGGGGATCCACGCGATGCCGATGCCTTCTCAGACAGAGCCCCGTGAGCTCGTGGGCCGCTCCCCCGGACAGCTGATGCGGCGCCGCTTCCGGCGCGACCGCGCGGGGGTCGTCTCGGCGTACGTCGTCGCCTTCTTCTTCCTCCTCGCCCTCGCCGCGCCGCTGATCTCCAAGCTCTACGGCAAGGATCCGACGACCACGTACGGACTGGACGAGCCGGGCCTGCTGAACGAGTTCGGCTATCCGGTCGCGCCCAACGGCGGCATCTCCGGCCGCTTCTGGTTCGGCCTGGAGCCGACGATGGGCCGGGACGTGTTCACCCAGCTCGTCTACGGCATCCGCACCTCCCTGCTGATCGCCGCCGCCGCCACAGTGCTGTGCGTGCTGACGGGCGTCCTGATCGGGGTGACGGCGGGCTATCTGGGCGGCCGGACCGACTACTTCCTGGGCCGGTTCATCGACCTGCTGCTGGCCTTCCCGGCCCAGCTGTCGTTCATCGCCTTCACGCCCGTCGTCTACTCCCTCTTCGTCAGCCCCGGCAAGGAGACGCCGACCGCCCTGCGCGTGATCACCCTGATCCTGGTGCTGTGGGCGCTGGGCTGGATGGGTCTCGCGCGGCTGCTGCGCGGGCAGGTGCTGAGCCTGCGGGAGCGCGAGTTCGTGGAGGCGGCCAGGGTCACCGGCGCCTCGCCGTGGCGGATCATCACCCGGGAGCTGCTGCCCAATCTGTGGACGCCGATCCTGGTGCAGTCGACCCTGATGCTGCCGACGCTCGTGACGACCGAGGCGGGGCTGTCCTTCATCGGCGTGGGGATCATCGAGCCCACCCCGGACTGGGGCCGCATGTTCGCCGGTGGCGCCCGCTACTACGAGAGCGACGTGACGTACATCTTCTTCCCCGGCATGGCGATGATCGTCTTCGTCGTCGCCTTCAACCTGCTCGGGGACTCGGTCCGGGACGCGTTCGACCCGAAGACCCGGCGCTGAATGGTGACGACCGACAGCCAACGGACAGGCAGGTGCATCGACCCATGACCCCCACGTCGAGGTTCCGCAAAGCCCTCAGGGACAGAGGCCGTCCCACCGTCGTGGCGCTCGCGGCGGGCGCCGTGGTGCTCTCCGGATGCAGCAGCGGAGGGGGAGGCGGCGGTGGCCGGAGCGAGGGGCCGGGCGAGGACAAGACGACGTCCGCCAACTACTCCATCGGCACCAAGGCCGACTCCACCGGCCCCGCCCCCGCCGTCGCGGGCGCCCGCAAGGGCGGCACGATCGGCGTCCTCCAGCGCGACGCCTTCCAGCACCTCGACCCCGGGCAGATCTACTACATCGACGTCCTGACCAACCAGCTCCTCTACAACCGCACCCTCACCGCCTACAAGATCGACGACAAGGGCCGGGTCAAGGTCGTCGGGGATCTGGCCACCGACGCCGGCACGCCGTCGGACGGCGGGAAGACCTGGACGTTCACCCTCAAGGACGGGCTGAAGTTCGAGGACGGCTCCCCGATCACCGCCCGGGACGTGCGGTGGGGCATCGAGCGCCTCTACGCCTCGTACCAGTCCGACGGCCCTCTCTACATCCCGCAGTGGCTCTCCGGCGACGGCAACGACTTCCGCAAGGCGCTGCCCGACGGCCCGTACGACGGCAAGCACCTGCCCGCGTCCGTGCTCGACACCCCGGACGACAAGACGATCGTCTTCCACTTCCGCCGGCCGCACGCGGACACGCCCTTCGCCGCGGCGATGCCCAACGTAGGGGCCGTCAAGGCGGACAAGGACACCAAGCAGAAGTACGACAACGCGCCCTTCTCCTCCGGCCCGTACAAGGTCGGCGACTACAAGCCCGGCAAGTCGCTGACCCTGGTGCGCAACGAGCACTGGGACGCGCGGACGGACCCCGTCCGGCATCAGTACGCGGACCGGTTCGAGATCAGTTTCGGCCATCAGTACGCCGACTCCACCCGCCGTTTCCTCGCCGACCAGGGCTCGGACAGGACGACCCTCTCGTTCAGCAACGCCGTCGCCCCGGAGATGACGGAGAAGGTGCTGAACCAGTCCGACACCAAGACGCGCCGCCTGCTGGAGGTCCAGCCCTACGTCGACTACATGAGCTTCAACACCGACCGCCTCAAGGACGTCAGGGTCCGCAAGGCCCTCGCCTACGCCATGCCCAACGGCCAGATCCTGCAACAGAACGGCGGCGCCACCGGTGGAGTGATCGCCACCAACTACCTCTCCCCCGCCATGGACGGCTACCGCGCCACCGACCCGTACGGGAAGAAGGCCAAGCCCGCCGGCGACCCGGAGAAGGCCAAGGAGCTGCTGAAGGAGGCCGGGAAGGTCGGCCAGGAGATCGTCTACGCCTACGCCAACACCGACACCCAGCAGAAGGTGTCGGTCGTGGTGACGCAGGCGCTGGAGCGGGCCGGCTTCAAGGTCCAGAAGAAGGAGGTCGACGTCAACACCTGGCGCGCCGCGATCGCCGAGGTCAAGAACGGCTTCGACATCTACCGGACCTCCTGGGGCGCGGACTGGCCGGTCTCCTCGACCGTCGTGCCGCCGCTCTTCGACGGCCGGCAGATCGCCGACGGCGCCCAGAACTACGGCCATCTGAACGATCCCGCGGTCAACGCGGAGATCGACCGCGTCAACGCGATCCCCGACATCAAGCAGGCCGCACCCCAGTGGCAGAAGCTCGCCGACCAGGTCCTGGAGAAGGACGTGCCCGGCGTCCCCACCTTCTACAACCGGCAGTTCTCGCTGTGGGGCTCGGGCCTCGGCGGGGTCCGCTACCACCCGGTCTACGGCGGCGTGGACCCCACGGGCGTGTTCGTGAAGTAGGGACCCCTCCGACCCATGCTGAGATTCCTCGCCCGCCGCACGCTCGGCGCCCTCGTCATCGTCCTGCTCATCAGCGCGATCACGTTCTTCCTCTTCTTCGCGCTGCCCTCCGAGCCCGCGCTCATGTCCTGCGGCAAGAACTGCGGCCCGGACTCGATCGCCTCCATCAACAAGAACCTGGGGCTCGACCAGCCCGTGCCCGTCCAGTACTGGCACTACATGGCGGGCATCATCAGCGGCCGCGACCTCCCCGCCGGCCACTGCCCGGCGCCCTGCTTCGGCTACTCCTTCGCCAACCAGCAGCCGGTGTGGGAGACCATCGTCGACCGCTTCCCGACCACCCTGTCCATCGCGCTGGGCGGCGCGGCGGTGTTCCTCGTCGCCGGGGTCGGCATCGGCATGCTGGCCGCCGCCTTCCGGGGCACCTGGATCGACAAGCTGTTCAGTTCCTTCGCCCTGCTCGGCAACGCCCTGCAGATCTACTTCGTCGGGGTCATCGCGCTGGCCGCGCTGGTCAGCGGGTTGCACTGGATGGACAACCCGGCCTACTACCCGATCACCGAGGACCCGGTGAAGTGGTTCACCGGGATGATCATTCCCTGGCTGGTGCTCTCCATCATCTTCGTCGCGAGCTACAGCCGCATGACCCGCTCCCTGATGGTCGAGCAGCTCGCCGAGGACCACGTCCGCACCGCCCGCGCCAAGGGCATGGGACGGGGCACGGTCTTCTTCCGCTACGCCTGGCGGGGCGCGATGGCGCCGATCGTGACGATGTTCGGCATCGACCTCGGCTCGCTGTTCAGCGGGGCGATCATCACCGAGTTCACGTTCAGCCTCCACGGGCTGGGCCGGCTGGCCGTCTCGTCGGTGACCGGGATGGACCTGCCGACGCTGATGGCCGTGATGCTGGTGGGCTGCACCGCGATCGTCGTGGCCAACATCGTCGTCGACGCCGCGTACGCCCTGATCGACCCGCGCGTGCGGCTCGCGTAGAGCCGGGAACGGGAGCAGACCATGACGACGACGAGCACCGAGGGCGGGTCGATCGTGGGCTCGGGGCGGGACGAGGGCTCGGGGCGGGACGAGGCGTTCTTGTCCGTACGGGACCTCCACGTCCGCTTCACCACCGAGGACGGGGTCGTCCGGGCCGTCGACGGCCTGTCCTTCGACGTCCGGCGCGGCCGGACGCTGGGCATCGTCGGCGAGTCCGGCTCCGGCAAGTCCGTCACCAACCTCAGCGTGCTGGGACTGCACGACCCCCGCACCACCGAGATCCACGGCGAGATCCTCCTCGACGGACGGGATCTGACCCGGGCCCCGGAATCCGAACTGGAGAAGCTGCGCGGCGCCCGGATGGCCATGATCTTCCAGGACTCGCTGACCGCCCTCTCCCCCTACTACACCGTCGGCCGCCAGATCGCCGAGCCCTTCCGCAAGCACACCGGCGCCTCGCGGCGCGAGGCCCGGCTGCGGGCGGTCGAGATGCTGGACAAGGTCGGCATCCCCAACGCCCGGCTGCGGGTCGACGACTACCCGCACCAGTTCTCCGGCGGCATGCGCCAGCGCGCGATGATCGCCATGGCCCTGGTCTGCGACCCCGAGCTGCTGATCGCCGACGAGCCGACGACCGCGCTGGACGTGACGGTGCAGGCCCAGATCCTCGACCTGCTCAAGGACCTCCAGCAGCAGACGGGCACGGCGATCGTGCTGATCACCCACGACCTGGGGGTGGTGGCCGGCACCGCCGACGACGTCCTGGTGATGTACGCCGGCCGGGCCGTCGAGCGCGGCACGGCCCGGGAGGTCCTGCGCGCGCCCCGGCACCCGTACACCTGGGGCCTGCTGGCCTCGATGCCGCGCCTCGCCGCGCCCCTCGGCGAACCCCTCACCCCGATCCCGGGCAGCCCGCCGAGCCTGCTGGACCCACCGCCGGGGTGCCCGTTCCACCCGCGCTGCGGGTACGTGGCGGAGGTGGGGGGCGACAGGTGCCGGACGGAACGCCCGGTACTGCCGGAGGGCCGGGGGGCGGCGTGCCACCTGCGGCGGGTGGTGGAGGAGAGGGTGGCAGATGAGAAGTGACCGGCCTGTCGACCGACCCGCCGATCCGGCGGAGATCCTGGTGGCCGAGGGACTGACGAAGCACTTCCCGGTGATGGGCGGCTTCCCCGTACGGCGGAAGGTGGGTGCCGTACGGGCCGTGGACGGTGTCGACCTGGCGGTACGGGAGGGCGAGAGCTTCGGCCTGGTCGGCGAGTCGGGCTGCGGCAAGTCCACGACCGGCCGGCTGCTGACCCGCCTGCTGGAACCGACGGCGGGCCGCGTCCTCTACCGGGGCGAGGACATCACCCACGCGGACCGCAGACGACTGGCGCCCATCCGCTCCGAGATCCAGATGATCTTCCAGGACCCGTACTCGTCGCTGAACCCCCGCCACACCGTCGGCACGATCATCTCCGGCCCCATGGAGATCAACGGCATCAACCCGCCGGGCGGCCGGGAGGCCCGCGTCCGCGAACTCCTCGAAACCGTCGGTCTCAGCCCCGAGCACTACAACCGCTTCCCGCACGAGTTCTCCGGCGGCCAGCGCCAGCGCATCGGGGTGGCGCGCGCCCTGGCCCTCGAACCGAAGGTCATCGTCGCCGACGAACCGGTGTCGGCCCTGGACGTCTCCATCCAGGCCCAGGTGATCAACCTGCTCCAGCGCCTCCAGCGGGAGCTCGGCATCGCCTTCCTCTTCATCGCGCACGACCTGGCGGTGGTGCGCCACTTCTCGCAGCGGGTGGCGGTGATGTACCTGGGCAGGATCGTCGAGACGGGACCCCGCGAGGCCATCTACGACCGCCCCCGCCACCCGTACACGCACGCGCTGCTGTCGGCGGTGCCGGAGCCGGCGGACGCGGCTCCTGATGCGCGGAGGCCGGGCGGGCGCATCCGCCTGACGGGCGACGTCCCGTCCCCGCTCGACCCGCCCAGCGGCTGCCGCTTCCGCACGCGCTGCTGGAAGGCGCGCGACCGCTGCGCGGAATCCGAGCCGCCGCTGCGGCGGGCCGAGGGCAGCGGAGAGGACCATCTGACGGCCTGCTTCTTCCCGGAAGGGGCGCCGGAAGGGGCGCCGGAAGAGTCGCCGGCAGAGGAGGGGTGAGGCATCTGTGACAGGCTTGTTCCCGAATCTGTGGCCCGCGCCACAGCACGCGACGGGCGGCAGGTGATCGGCTCGTCGGATGTACTTCGTCGTTCTGTTGCTGCTCGGTCTGGCCGGGATCGTCGCGACCGTCTGGTCGGCCGCTCCGTGCGCCCTCACACCGTCGGGCGCGCGCCCGATGCTCCGTCACCAGGCGCGCGGAGCGGTGCGTTGACGTTCGCGGTACCGCTGGTCTGTGTGATGGTGCTGTGGTTCGCGCTGCGCGGGCTGTTCCGTGAGACGCGGGTGCCGCTGTGGTGGCGGGTGAGCTGGTTCGTGACGGCACCGCTGGCGCTGCTGCTCTGGCTGCACCTCGTCACGAACGCCCAGCCCTTCCTCTTCCCGGAGACGTCCCCCTGCCACCCGGGCGACCCCGACGACTACGGCTACCGCCTCTTCCCACCGGACTCGTACTGCGTCGGCTCGAACGGCACCCATCACACGGTCAACGGCCCGGTCGCGCAGTCGGTCTTCTGGATCTGCCTCACGAACAGCACGGTCCTGCTGCTGATCGGGCTGAACCGGACGGCGGCGGGGGCACGGGCGTGGTACCGGAGGCGCGGGGCGGCGACAAGGCCCTGAGGGGCTCGATCAGCCGAACCAGGCGATCTGGACGATGACGATGCGCTCTCGCCGTACATCCGTCAGGTAGGTGATCATCACGTGCTTCCCGCTCTCGAAGCGCAGTCCAGGACTGACCCCTTCGTACGACGCTCCGTCGAGAAAGACCATGGAGTCGCGCATCGCGATCGCCTGAGCCAAGAGCTCGGTCTCGGCGACGGCTTGAGGTGGAAGCCCGTTCGGAAGGTCATCGGGGTCGTACTCCCAATGCCAGTCAGCCACTCTCGACCTCACGGTGCGCCGCGCGAACGATCTCGCCGGCCTCTCGGACAGCCTGTTCCCGCACTGCCGCGTCCTCGCTGTCCATCGCGCGTTCCGCCTGGTGCAACCGCCGCGCGATCTGCGGGTGGCGCTCGATCTCGACGACCACGCCCCAACGCCGGTAGAACATCCGGATCGGAACGACGCTGCCCTCGTCGCCGGCTTGGACGAACACCTTCTGCATGTCCTCGAAGAACTCCGGCAGCCGCGACGGAGCGACCGCCGCCACGGCTTGGCGGAGGGCGGGAAGTGTCAAGGCGGGCTTGGGGATGAGCGGACCATCGCGGTCGGTGTGCTGTACGGTCATGCGCCATCTCTCTCGATCGCGGTTCGCTGGCAGCCCGCGGTCAGCATAGCGGCGCTGGAGGCCGAGCACGGGGGGCAACAATCCAGGTACCCGAGGGAGGGCCCAGTCGCCTCGGTGCGGCCTCGTGGCAAGCACTCCGCTGGACGGCAATTCGGGCAGGGAAACAGGATTCGCGGCGTCGGCAGACATAGAAAAGGCGCTCTCCAGAAGATCGCTTGACAACTCGACGGGGCGGCCACAGACAGTGATCATCTGCTGAATTTGAGTGCGGCTTCGGCGAGGCCGACAGCATGCCGATGAAGAGTAGGCATGTCTTCTGTGGAGAGATACGCAAGGTCAGCCTGCCACAGCGGCTGCCTGAGAACGGCCCGCAGGCTCGCGACGTCGCGAGTCCGGGACCCGGCCTTGGCACCGAGCAGGCTGTCGGTATGTCCGACGGCACGGCGATCTGTGCCCGCTGCCACGTCGAGAAAGCTATGGCCTTCATGCCGGCGCATGCAGCCGTCAGGCTGACACACAAGCGTGCCAAGATCGATCATGATGCCCATCGGGATCTCGACCACCGGTTGGCACTCTTCACCCGCCCGCACCAGGCGCATGAGCCTGGAGACCATTTCAGATCTCAATCCAGCCCCAAAGGCAGGTCGGCTACGCGTGCACCGCGCAAACCACTGCGCCTTCAAGGCTTCGCGCACTGCACGGCGAACGTGCTCATCCCCGACAGACCAGGTTTTCGCGACCGTGAGGGTCATCTCGGTGGCATTGGCTTGCAGAACTCCAGCGATGAAAGATCTTTCCCGCCGGTAGATCTCACGGACGACCAAGAGCTGCTCGCCCACTCGAGCCAAATGAGCGGGTGATGCGACCTTCAGGAAGTGCCTGATTTTTTGATTCACCCTGCCCCTTCCTCCGCGCCCGCGGAAGTCGACAGAAGTCCTCCAACCGCAGGCACCGGGGCTGACGGTGCGGAAAAATCTCGCATCCCGTCGCAGCTTCAGTGCACAGGGGCGAGAGAAGCGCCTGCCGCTCAGATGCGCAGCAGTGCCCGAAAAAGCGATCGAAAAATACATGCGTGTTCGACATCCCGTTACGTGGGCAGGGTGAATTCCGTCGAACACGCACTGCGAGTCTTACCGGAGGCGATAAGATCCAGGTGTGCTCGAGCGGGCCGTCAGCGCGGTCGTCTTGCAGCACTGACCGCCGTCCTGTACTGACCAAGGGCTACCAAACCGGGGCAGTGTACTGGACGGCGGTCGTCGCTTTTTGTCTTCAGTGTGCGGCTCTCACTTCACCTTCCATTGCCGGATGATGCGGTAGTGCACGCGAGAATGACCCGGAACACCGACCCTCGGCCTCCCGGAAGCCGGGACTTTCCCAAGGATTCCCTTCCCGCAGAGATAATCGAGACCTGCGCGTACCTTGTTCGTGTCGTCGTCGGATGCCTCTCCTTCGAGATGCTCAGCGACTTCACCGGCACTCCACGGGTCGTTCGGCCTCTTGGACATGATTTCCAGGAGCTGGAGCGACCGCTTGCCACTGATCGCGATAACACGCTCAGATGACCTGGGAGAGTGAGGTTTTGTTTCCGAAGACCGCGAATTATCCCGTGCCGATTGAGGCACTTCCTGAGATACCACGCGGAGTCTCGCGCCGCCCTCCCATTGAATGGAAGTAACACGCAGGGCGGCGGCTCGCTCCTCGACCCCTCGCAAGTCCTCAAGCACACTCTTGGCATCAGCTCGAGCTTCACGAACGCGGCGCACTTCTGCCTCTGCGGTGGCGATTGAGGCGCGTAGTTGTTCGAGTGTCGCCTCATGTGCATCGATCTGCTGATCGCACTGCAGCGAGAACGAATGCAGCCACCGCCCGAGATCGCCTCCGACTCCAGGAAGGTTCGCGTCGGTGGAACAGTCTGTGCTCGGCCTCATGCCGCACACCCTAGAGCTGATCATGCCCTGTTGTGAAATTCCAAGCGGGTGAATCGCAGGTCACCCCAAGGAAGGTCGCAGGAGAAACGATTAATCTGATTAAAACCTAGAGAAAATGTTCGAAATTCCGAACTGGAGTCTCACATGGCGGCGCAGCAATTTCTGAGTTGAGGAGAGCCCTTGTCTGTCGGCCTCCCGGCTCCGAAGAAGCTGGGTGGCTGAGCGCCCTCAGTCCACGGCGGCCCCCGGTGGTGCCGCCACCACCTCGCGTTCCTCCGCGTAGTGGCATGCCGAGGCGTGGGCCGTCGGGCCGCCGCCCTCGCGGAACCAGTCGGGGGTCTCCAGGGGCGGGACCTCCCGGGCGCATCTTTCCTGGGCCTTCCAGCAGCGGGTGCGGAAGCGGCAGCCGCTCGGCGGGTGGGCCGGGGACGGGACGTCGCCGGTCAGCAGGATTCTTCCGCGGCGTTCCCGCAGGGCCGGGTCGGGGACCGGGACGGCCGACAGCAGTGCCTGTGTGTACGGGTGTGTGGGGTGGTCGTAGATCTGGGTGTCCGTGCCGACCTCGGCCAGCCGGCCCAGGTACATCACCGCCACCCGGTCGGAGATGTGCCGGACGACCGACAGGTCGTGCGCGATGAACACGTACGACAGGCCGAACTGCTCCTGGAGCCGTTCCATCAGGTTGACCACCTGCGCCTGCACCGACACGTCCAGCGCCGAGACCGGTTCGTCGGCGACGATGATCTCCGGCCGCAGGGCCAGGCCGCGGGCGATGCCGATGCGCTGCCGCTGGCCACCCGAGAACTGGTGCGGATAGCGGTTGATGTGCTCGGGGTTGAGCCCGACCACGTCGAGCAGTTCCCGTACGCGCCGGCGCCGGTTGCCCCTCGGTGCCGCCTCGGGGTGGATCTCGAAGGGCTCGCCGACGATGTCGCCGACCGTCATACGGGGGTTGAGCGACGTGTACGGGTCCTGGAACACCATCTGGATGTTGCGGCGCACCGCCTTCAGTGCCCGGCCCGACAGTCCGGTGATGTCCTGTCCTTTGTAGAGGATCTGACCTGACGTCGGGCGTTCGAGGTTGACGAGCAGCTTGGCGACGGTGGACTTGCCGCAGCCGGACTCGCCGACGATGCCGAGGGTCTCCCCGCGCCGGAGGTCGAAGGAGACCCCGTCGACGGCATGGACGGCGCCGATCCGCTTCCTGATGAGGATGCCCCGGGTCAGCGGATAGTGCTTGACCAGGTCCCGTACCTCCAGGATCGCCTCGCCGTCGGCCCTCACCGCCGTACTCCGTCGTCCAGCCGTCCTCCGTCGTCGCCGCGGGCTCCCATGACGGTCTCCTTCCAGAAGTGGCAGGCGCTGGCGCGCCCCGGCGCCACGGCGAACAGGGGTGGCCGGTCCGTACGGCAGATGTCCTGGGCCAGGGGGCAGCGCGGGTTGAACGGGCAGCCCGCGGGGATGTCGGTGAGGCTGGGCGGCAGGCCCTTGATCGCGTACAGGTCGCGGCCCTTCCGGTCCAGGCGCGGGATCGATTCGAGCAGGCCGCGCGTGTACGGGTGGGCCGGTGTGGCGTAGAGGTCGTGGACGGGCGCGGTCTCGACGATGCGGCCCGCGTACATCACCGCGATCCGGTCGGCGACGTCGGCGACGACGCCGAGATCATGGGTGATGAGGACGAGACCCATGCGGTACTCGCGCCGGAGTTCCGCGAGCAGGTCCATGACCTGGGCCTGGACGGTGACGTCCAGGGCCGTCGTCGGCTCGTCCGCGATGATCAGATCGGGTTCCAGGGCCAGCGCCATCGCGATCATGATGCGCTGCCGCATACCGCCCGAGAACTGGTGCGGATAGTCCCGTACGCGCTCCTTCGCCGCCGGGATGCGCACCCGGTCCATCAGCTGGACCGCCCGGGCGCGGGCGTCCTTGCGGGTCATGCCCTGGTGGACCTCGTACATCTCGGCGAGCTGCGCGCCCACCGTCATCACGGGGTTCAGCGACGACAGCGCGTCCTGGAAGATCATGGCGAGCTTCGCGCCGCGCAGTCTGCGGCGGTGCTCCTCGCCCATGGTGAGGAGGTCCCTGCCCTTGAAGAGGACCTCGCCGCCGGTGACGAAGCCGGGGGGCGTATCGATGATGCCCATGACGGCCTGCGCGGTGACGGACTTGCCGGAACCCGACTCGCCCAGCACCGCCAGCGTCTCGCCCGCGCCCACGCTGTAGCTGACGCCGTTGACGGCCCTGGCCACGCCGTCGCGGGTGCGGAATTCGACGTGCAGGTCGCGGACTTCCAGCAGGGGCGTCGCCGGCTGCTCCATCTTCTTCGGGCTCCTCAGCGCAGCTTGGGGTCGAGGGCGTCGCGCACCGCGTCGCCGAGCATGATGAACGCGAGCACCGTGATGCTCAGGGCGCCCGCCGGCCACAGCAGCATGTGCGGGGCGTTGCGGATCTGGTTCGAGGCGTTGGAGATGTCGATCCCCCAGGAGACGGTGGGTGGTTTGAGGCCGACGCCGACGAACGAGAGGGTCGCCTCCAGGGCGATGTACGTACCGAGGGCGATGGTCGCAACGACGATCACCGGGGCGACGGCGTTGGGCGCGATGTGCCGCAGCAGCAGCCGGGTGTTGCCGGCGCCGAGCGCCCGGGCGGCCTGTACGTAGTCGTGCTGCCTGGCGCCGACGACGGACCCGCGGGCGATGCGGGAGATCTGCGGCCAACCCAGCAGCACGATGAACCCGACCACGGGCCACACGGACCCGCTGGGCACCACCGACAGGAACACCAGGCCGCCCAGGATGATCGGGATGCCGAAGAAGATGTCGGCGAGGCGGGAGAGCAGCGCGTCCCACCAGCTGCCGAAGTAGCCGGCCAGCCCGCCCAGGACGCCGCCCAGCAGGGCCGCCCCGGCGGTGGCGCAGACGCCGACGGTGATCGAGGCCCGCGCCCCGTAGACCGTACGGGTGTAAACGTCGCAGCCCTGGGCGTCGTAGCCGAAGGGGTGGCCGGGCTGGGAGCCCTCCTGGGCCTTGGCCAGGTCGCAGCTGAGCGGGTTGCCACTCGCGATCAGCTGCGGCCATACGGCGATCAGCACGAGGAAGACGATGACGAGCGCGGAGACGACGAAGACGGGGTTGCGGCGCAGGTCGTGCCAGGCGTCGGACCACAGGCTGCGGGCCTTGCCGCTCCTGGTGCCGCCGGGGATCGGGCCGCCTTCGAGCGTCTCGGCGTCGCTGGTGGCCAGGGACATGGCCCCGCCGCCGCCCGGGGTGATCGTGTCCATGGCCTCGAGGGGCACGCCGTCGGAGGCGATGCCGCCGGAGGGGATACCTCCGGAGGGGATACCTCCGGGGGACAGGCCGTCGGGCGGCGCGGCGTCGTGGGGACCGGGCTCAGGCATAGCGGATCCTCGGGTCGAGCACGGCGTAGAGGAGGTCGACGAGCAGGTTCGCCACCAGGAAGACGATGACCAGGATGGTCACGAACCCGACGACGGTCGGTGAGTTCTGGCGCAGGACGCCTTGGTAGAGCTGGTAGCCGACGCCGTGGATGTTGAAGATCCGCTCGGTGACGATGGCCCCGCCCATCAGCGCCCCGATGTCGGTGCCGATGAAGGTGACGACGGGGATGAGGGAGTTGCGCAGGAGGTGCCGGGTGACGACGCGGTGCCGGGGCAGTCCCTTGGCGACGGCGGTACGGAGGTAGTCGGCGCGGGAGTTCTCGGTGATGGACGTGCGGGTCAGCCGGGTGACGTACGCCAGCGAGGTCAGCGCCAGCACCATGCCCGGCAGCAGCAGCTCGTCGAAGGGCGCTTCGGGCGAGACGGACGGGGAGACCACCGCCCACTTCACGCCGAAGAGGTACTGGAGCACATAGCCGCTGACGAAGGTCGGGATGGAGACCACGACCAGCGTGAGGAGCAGGACGGAGGTGTCCAGCGAGCGGCCGCGGCGCAGCCCGCTGAGGAGGCCGAGGGTGATGCCGATGGCGATCTCGAAGACGATCGCCACCAGCGTCAGGCGCAGCGTGACCGGGAAGGCGTCGCCCATCAGCTCCAGGACGTCCTCACCGTTGAAGGCGGTGCCGAAGTTGCCGGTGAGGATCTGGCCCATGTAGTGGAGGTATTGCTTCCAGAGCGGTTCGTCGAGGTAGAGGTCCGCGCGGATGCGTGCGGCGGTCGCGGGGTCGGGGGCCTTGTCGCCGAAGAGCGCGGCGACGGGGTCGCCGAGGGCGTAGACCATGATGAAGATCAGGAACGTGCTGCCGATGAACACGGGGATCATCTGGAGCAGCCGCCGGATCACATACCGTCCCATGCAGGCCAGGGCCTTTCCGGTGCGTACGGACGTCTTCGCTGCGGGAACCGACTACTTCACGGTGATCCGTTCGTAGACGGGCACGCTGAAGGGGTTGAGCTCCACGTTCGTGATGTTCTCGGAGTAGCCGGCGCTGCCGTTCTGGTACCAGAGCGGGATGGCCGGCATCTGCTCGGCGAGGATGCGTTCGGCGTCCTGGAACGTCGCGACGGCCTTGGCCGTGTCCGCCTCGGCGTTGGCCTCGTCGACCAGCCGGTCGAACTGGGCGTCGCTGAACTTGCCGAAGTTGGACGAGGCGCCCGTGTAGTAGAGGGGCTGGAGGAAGTTCTGGATCAGCGGGTAGTCCATCTGCCAGCCGGAACGGAACATGCTGGTCATGCGCTGCTCGGCGACCTGGTTGCGGAAGTCCGCGAAGGTCCCGACCGGGTTGACCGTGCAGGCCTGGTCGTTGCCCAGCACGTTGTTGATGCTGTTGCAGACGGCGTCCATCCACAGGCGGTGCGAGCCGTTGTCGACGTTCGAGGTGATGGTGACCTTCCCGCCGGGCAGCCCGCCGCCCTCCTGGATCAGCCGCCGGGCCTCGCCGGGGTCGTACGTGCAGACGGGACCGCACAGGCCGGCCTTGAAGCCGCCCTTCTCGCCGAGTACGGGCGAGGTCCAGTCGGTGGCCGGGGTACGGGTCCTGCGGTAGATCTGGTCGGTGATCTGGTCCCGGTTGACGGCCATGGACAGACCGCGGCGGACCTTCTCCATCCCGGCCCTGGACCAGTTCGGGTCGTACATCGGGAAGACGAGGGTCTGGATGATCCCGGCGGGCTGGTTGATGTAGCGGTCGCCGAGGTCCGCCTTGACGTTCTTCAGCTGGGCGCTGGGGATGTCGTCGACGAGGTCGAGGTTCCCGGCCTGGAGGTCGGTGTAGGCGGTGTTGTTGTCGGTGTAGACGCGCAGCTCGACGCCGCTGTTGCGGGACTTGTCCGGGCCGGGGTAGCCGTCCCACTTCGACAGCCGCATCTGAGAGCCCCGGGTGTACGAGTCGACCAGGTACGGGCCGTTGCCGACCGGCCGCTTGAGCCAGGCGGCGTGGTCGTCGAAGAAGGCCCGGGGCAGTGGGGCGAAGGCGTTGTAGCCGAGGGTGTCCGGCCAGGTGGAGAACTTGGTGCGCAGCTTGACGGTGAATGTGTGCTCGTCCTTCACCACCAGGCCGGACATGGTGGTGGCGGTCGGCTCGCCGGTGGCCGGGTGGACGGCGCCGTAGCCCTCGATGTCCTGGAAGAAGGGGGCGTTCTTCTGCTTGTTGCCCGCCACGGCGGCGTAGTTCCAGGCGTCGACGAAGGACTTCGCGGTGACCTTCTCGCCGTTGCTGAAGGTCCAGCCGTCCTTCACGGTGATGGTGAAGTTCTGCTGGTCGGGACTCTCGATGCTCTCGGCGAGCATGTTCTGGGCGGCGCCGGTCCCGGGGTCGTAGTACTTGAGCCCCCGGAAGATCATGGAGAGCACCTTGCCGCCCTGCACCTCGTTGGTGTTGCCGGGCTCCAGCGGGCTCTGCGGGTCGCCCCAGGAGGACCGCACGGTCCCGTCCCCCGTGGCGGAGCCGCCCCCACCGCACCCGGCGGCGGCCAGCAGCACACCCCCCACCGCGCAGACGGCCAGCCCGGCCCTGGCGCGTGCCCCGGCTCCTCCACCGGCACGCGTGCGTCCACGCATGGGCTGCCCTCCTCGTCCCCTGAGTCGCGTTCTGCCCCAAATGACACCTTATGAGGTGATGTGAGGAAGGGCGCGAAGCGCGCGTGGGGGGATAAACCGCCCGGATGTATGAGCCCGTATGCGTGAGTGGGGGCGGGCCCTGGCCGGGGACGGACAGGGCCCGCCGCGGGCTGAGGCCGCTCAGCCCACGTGCGCCTCCCGCAGATGGACGCCCATGACCTCGGTCATCCGGACGGCCTCCGCCCGGTCCCCGGCCCGGAGGGCCCGGTACCGGCGCCGCTTGATGCTCCAGCAGGCCTCGCACCGGGGGTACGGGGTCACCGGCTCGGGCCGGCAGACCGCCTGCCGGCTACGCCGATTGGCCTCCAGCGCTCGCGCGCGCAGTACGTCCCGCCCGGACGCGGGACGGAGATCGGCCATCGGAGCCTCCCACTCACGCCCGCCACCGGGTGCGCGCAGCGTGACCCGCTTCCCCGCGAGGGACAGGACCTCACTGATCCGGTCCCGCGCGGTGTCGTGCACCAGGGTTCCGACCGGCACCGAGTCGGTCATCGGCCCTCCTTGGCGAGGGGGCGGATGTCGATGCCGCGGGAACTGACCCAGGCGAAGGCGGTGGGGACGGAGGCGGGCAGGGCCGGGTGCGTTCGCGGGGCTCGGGAGACCTGTCGTGGCTGAGGGCGGGCGCTGACGGCCCTCAGCCACGTGAACCAGCGAAAGTTAGACTTCGTCATGTCGACGCTCCTGAAGCAGCGTTGGCCAGGCCCCGGGACCGTTGCAGCGGTCGCCGGGGTTCCGTGTTGCCTGGAGGCTAGCGGAGGCGTAGCAGGTATTGCAGCCGTATCAGCCGTACTAGGTACCTCATGCCTCGACTAGGACGCGATGGTGTGCGTAGCGTGCTCATGTGATCGAATTCGCACCGGACATTCCACGCTGGCGTCAGGTCGCCGAAATCATTCGACAACGCATCAAGGACGGTACGTACCCGCCCCGTTCACGCGTGCCGTCCGTCGTCAAACTCATGGAGGAGTTCGGTATCGCCACGGCGACGAGCCAGAAGGTGTTCAACGCGCTGCGAGCCGAAGGGCTCATCTACACGGAGCCGGGTATGGGATCGTTCGTGTCCAAGGACCCACATGGCCGGTGAGACCCGCCTGCGGAGGTGCGGAGACGGATGGCGTGGCCGAAGGCGGTCAGGGACCGGCTGAAGACCGGTGGCGACCAGGAGAACGTGCACAGCTACCCGTACCGGTCCGCGTGTCCGTCGACCGTATGGGGTGAGCTCATCGCCGACGCGACGACCGATCTGTTCTTCGGCGGGTACACGTCGTACTTCCTGTGGACCCAGGTTCCGGCACTGCCCGAGCTGCTCCGCCGCAAGGCGGAAGGCGGCTGCCACGTCCGTTTCCTGATCGGTGATCCCGAGGGCGCGGTGACCCGTCAGCGGGAAGAGATCGAGGACGTGACCCTGACCGTGTCGACGCGGATCCGGATGACGCTGGAGCAGCTGGCGAGGATGGGCGAGCTCGACGGCCTGGAGGCACGCTTCTCCACACCCACCGACGCCACGAACCACGTCTCGTTGTCCGTCTTCCGCTTCGACGACGAGGCGCTCGTCACGCCCCACCTCGCTCGGCAGGTCGGCCACGACTCGCCGCTGCTGCATCTGCGTCGGCGGGGCGACGGCGGCATGTTCTTCCGTTTCATGGAGCACGCGGAGGAACTCTGGTCCCGCGGCGGTCCGATCGCGTGAGCCCTTGGGAGGGGCCCCTCCCAAGGGGACGGGCAGCCGGGGCTGATGCGTCAGATGACGGTGACCGGGGTGGCGGGGGCCACCGCCCCGTTGTCGATGACCAGAAGGAGATCGCCCACGGTCGCGTCCCGGCCGAGGCCGAGCTCCGATACCGGCCGTGCCCCCGGCGTCTCACGTGGGGAGATGGGGGTCAGGCGCAGTTCGCGCTCTCTGCCTTGGCAGGCGAGGATCACCCAGGTGTCGTCGCTGCGGATGCATGACGCCACCGTTTCCAGCCGGTCGGGCAGCGCGGCGCAGATGATCGCGAGCCGTGGATGGTCCCTCCAGGGGAACGCCGAAAGCATCGTCCCCAGGACGTCGGGGGCGGCGAGCATGGCTTCCAGGAGTCGTTCGACGAGCGCCCGGTCGGCCGAACGGTCGTCATCCTGGGCGGCCGGCACGAAGCGTACGATCGGCAGTCCGTCGTCCAGCACCTGCTGCCAGCGCGGCAGCATGAAGTCGATGTGCAGGGCGTCTTCGCGGGTCGCCCCCGCTCCGCCGACACCTTCACCGATCTCCGCCAGCCAGGCGTTGATCTCGGCCCAGCGCCAGACGAGGGAACGCCCGACAGTGCCCTCGGGAGCGGGGAACGGGGCCGCGTTCCCGTGGCGCTCGCCGTTCACCCACTGAAGGACGTTCTGGCGTGTCCGGCCGACCCGCCGGGCGATCTCCCCCACGCCGACCAGGTCCGGATCCAGCCTCAGCAGGCGTAGCTGCGGCAACTCCCGCCGCAGTCGTACGACCAGGCGATTGGCCGCGTCGACGGCGCTGTCGCCGACCTCGGACACATCGAGCAGGTGCTTGCCCCGGTGATGAGTGAGCAACCCGTCGAACTCGTCGAACACGATGCCGACCGCCACGTCGTCATCCACGTTGATGCCGCTCACGACGAAGAGAAACTCATACTCCATCGAGACCCTCGACCCCCCAGATCGTGTACTCGCCAGCCCCAGTGCCCCTCCTTCCGCAGGATCCATCCGGCGGCAACAAGCCGCTTGAGGACCTGGCGGATCTCCTTGTCCTGATGATCCGCGGGTGACACCTCGCGACCGACCATCCACCATCCCCCAACGTTCGCGCCTACGTTCGCCACTTCGTCGCCTGCCGCCGCAGTGGTAGCCCACCGTCAACCCTGCGTGAACGCGAGACTACCCCCGACGTAGGACAATCGGCGAAATCGCTTGGCGGGTAAGAGGTTTGAGGAGCCGGAGGTCAAACGGACGTGCGATGGATTCCGCTCCGCCTTCGCTCAGCCACCCAGCTTCTTCGGGGCCGGGAGGCCGCCGCCGAGGTGGGTGGGGTCGGGGAGGGGGGCCGCGTCGGCGGTCCTGGTGAAGGTGTCCTTCCGGCCGCTCCCCCAGGAGACGACCAGGGTCTTGCCCGCGGTGGACTCGATCGTGCCCGCCGTGCGGTCGGTGTTGCCGTCGGCGCAGCGGAGGGCGAGGGTCACGGGGGCATGCTCCCCGCGGACGTCGCCGGTGCAGGCGCGCTTGCCGTTGTCGCTGAAGAGGACGGCCTTGCCCCGGTCGATGGACAGGCCCACGGGGCCGTCGGCGGACCGGGCGGCGTAGGTGCCGTCGAGGGGCGCGCCGTCGCCGGACGGCGCCGGGGAGCGCGGGGCGGTGGCGGACGGCCCCGCGGCACTGGGACCGCTCGTGGCGTCCTCGCCCCCGCCGGACCCGCCGCCGGAGCACCCGGCCGTCAGTGCCACGACCACCAGGGCCACTCCGGCCGCCTTCGCCACTCCGCGCACGATTCCCCCACCCTGTCCGGTGACATGTGCTCAGAAGCTAACACCAAAGTAGTTGCCAGACCCACCTATTACCGTCGCCGTCGGCTGGCTCACATCACCTGGACCGTGACGAGCTTGCCCCTGCTTCCCAGCCGGTCCAGGAGGTGCCGGATGTCGTCCGGGTCCGATGTGACGACGGCGGCCGCCGACCGGGCGGCGAGCACCGCCACGGCACCGTCCGCGGGGTCGGCGGTCCCGGACTCGCCGAGCAGCTCCCCGATCTCCCGGGCGAGCCCTTCGTCCAGGGCCGGTACGTCGCACCCCTTCAGCAGCTGGGCGAGGCGCGCCTGGCGGGCGCCGTCCCGCCAGACCTGTGCGACGACCGGAGCGGGGACCTGGGGGACGCCGCCCGCCATCAGATAGGCCCGGTGGGCGCGCCAGGCCCTGGCCTGGGACCGCTCGGCCGCGATCAGCATTCCGGCGTCGTAGACGACGGCACGCAAGGCACTCATCCCGCTCCCCCGTCCGGCCGTCAGGCCGCGTGGTGACCCGTGCCCGGCGATTCCTCGGCGGCCGGCCGGGCGACCGCGTCCATGAAGTCGTCGACCCAGGCCTGCTCCTCCGGGGTGGGCGGGCCCACCTCCGCCAGCACCCGCTCCGCCGCGGCCAGTCCCGCCTCGATCTTCGCCGCCCGTTCGGCCGCGCGGGACAGCCACGCCGAGACGCTGAGCCCCTCGCGGTCCGCGGCCTCCTTGGCGGCGGTGAGGGTCTCGCTGGGGATCGTGATGGTGACACGCTCCAGGCTCATACTCCCGATCATACGGACGGCGGCAGACGTCCCGGGCCCCGGCGCGGAGGTTCACCCGATCGGGACCGGCCGGCTCCCGACCCCCGCAGAACCAACCCTCAGAACCCCCGGAACACCCCGTCCTCCTCGGCCGCGTCCGTGAACTCGTCGAAGTCCATGTTGGCCAGCGACAGGTTGTTCTCGATCGACCAGAGCTCGGTGGCCACGACGCGGAGCGTGCGGCCCCGGTCCTCCGCCAGGTCGACGCAGAGCAGCGGCATCTCGTCGGAGGCCAGGGCCACCTCGTCGACGAGGACGAGCAGCGGGTGCTCGTAGTCGTCCGGTACGAGCGCGGCGAGCCGCTCGGCGGTGAGGCCCTCGCAGGACTCGTCGTCGACGAAGGTCACGTCCGCCACGAACTCGTCGCGCTCGGTCGGCGTCTCGATCGTCCGGCGGACGTCCTCCCACGCCTCCTGGTCGGAGAAGTCGGTGCGGAGCACCGGGGTGCACGCGGTCGACAGGAGGGTGGGTATCGACGGACGGTCCTGCGTCACTGTTCTGCTTCCCTTCGGACATGCCCCGTGGTCTGCGAGGTCAGCAGAACGATCTCACCCCGTCACGCGCCGAGAACGGCCAGGTCCAGCGCGCTCAGGCGCACCGGGTCGGCGAGGATGTTCATCTCGGTGATCCGGCCGTCGACGATGGTCAGGGCGGTGACCGACACCGGCCGGCCGGCGACGATCGTGACGGTGCCCATCGCCCCGTTGACCAGTGCCGGGCGGGCGCCCTCGGCGTAGCGGCGGAAGGCCAGCGCCTGGCCGGCGACGGCACGGGCGCCACGGAGCAGCTTCGAGGTGAAGACGCCCTCCGAGACGGCGCCGGTGTCGGCGCGCAGCACGACGTCCGGGTCGAGGAGGGTGACCAGGGCCTCGAAGTCGCCGCCCCGCGAGGCGGCCAGGAAGGCGTCGACGACCGCCCGCTGGCGGCCGAGGTCCGGGTCGGGGGCCGCGGCCCCGCCCTGGACCCGGCGGCGGGCCCGGCTGGCCAACTGGCGGGCCGCGGCCGGGGTGCGGCCCACCACGGGCGCGATCTCGTCGAACGGCACCGCGAACATGTCGTGCAGGACGAAGGCGAGCCGCTCGGCGGGCGTCAGCGTCTCCAGCACCACCAGCAGCGCCAGCCCCACCGAGTCGGCCAGCAGCGTCTCCTGCTCGGGGTCGACCACGTCGGCGCCGCTCACCAGCGGGTCGGGGACGTGCGTCTCCAGCGGCTCCTCACCGCGTGACGTCCGCGAGCGCAGCATGTCCAGGCAGACCCGGCCGACGACGGTGGTCAGCCACCCGGCCAGGTTCTGCACGGCGTCGGCGTCGGAGCGCGCCAGCCGCAGCCAGGCCTCCTGTACGGCGTCCTCGGCCTCGCTCAGCGAACCCAGCATCCGGTAGGCCACCGCCCGCAGGCGCGGCCGGTGCTCCTCGAAGCGCCCGGCCAGAAATGCTTCCGCGTCCATCCCGCACTCTCCCGTCGTGATCTCTCACTGTGTTGACGTACGCGGGGCGCCCGGTGTGACACGCCGTACCGGAGACCCCCTCACCATGATCATCTACGGACGCGGGCGGGGCCCGGCCGGCCCGGAGTGCGCGGAAGGGCCCGCCCGGAAGGAGAACGGCACGCACAACGGTGGCGGGGCTCCCCCGGTCTCCCCGGACGAGCCCCGCCACCGTGACGCGAGTGCGGCCCACGCCGCGCGAGTGCGGCCTACGCCGCGCCCACCACCTGCTTCTCCTCCGCGAAGTGGCACGCCGACTCGTGCGCCGCCGGCGTCCTCTTGCCCGCGAACACCTCCGGCACCGCCAGCAGCGGCACCTCCTCGGCGCACTTGTCCTGCGCCTTCCAGCAGCGGGTGCGGAAGCGGCAGCCGGACGGCGGGTTGGCCGGCGACGGCACGTCGCCGGTGAGGATGATGCGCTCGCGGCCCTCACGGGCGCCGGGGTCCGGGACCGGGACGGCCGACAGCAGCGCCTGCGTGTACGGGTGCGTCGGGTGGTCGTAGATCTCGGAGTCCGTGCCGATCTCGGCCATCTTGCCGAGGTACATCACGCCGACCCGGTCGGAGATGTGCCGGACGATCGACAGGTCGTGCGCGATGAAGACGTAGGACAGGTTGAACTCGTCCTGGAGCTTCTCCATCAGGTTGACGACCTGCGCCTGCACCGACACGTCCAGCGCGGACACCGGCTCGTCGCAGATGATGATCTCGGGGTTGAGCGCCAGGCCGCGGGCGATGCCGATGCGCTGACGCTGACCGCCCGAGAACTGGTGCGGATAGCGGTTGATGTACTCGGGGTTGAGGCCCACGACGTCCAGCAGCTCCTGGACCCGCTTGCGGCGGTCGCCCTTGGGAGCCACCTCGGGGTGGATCTCGAAGGGCTCGCCGATGATGTCGCCGACCGTCATGCGCGGGTTCAGCGACGTGTACGGGTCCTGGAAGACCATCTGGATGTTGCGGCGGACCGCCTTCAGCGCACGCCCGGACAGCTTGGTGATGTCCTGGCCCTTGTAGAAGACCTCGCCCGAGGTGGCCGTCTCCAGGGTCATCAGCAGCTTGGCGACGGTGGACTTGCCACAGCCGGACTCGCCGACGATGCCGAGGGTCTCGCCCTGGTAGAGGTCGAAGGACACGCCGTCGACGGCCTTGACCGCGCCGATCTGCTTCTTGAAGAGGATGCCCTGGGTCAGCGGGAAGTGCTTGACCAGATTGCGCACCTGAAGGATCGGCTCACCGCGCTCGACGGGGGCGTCCAGGACGGCCTCCACCTCGGCGGTCGTGCTCGCGTCGCTGACCTCGACCTCGGAGACGTTCGGCGTCGCGTCCACGGCCTTCGCGTTCTTGCTGTTCTCAGCCATGGATCGTCTCCTTCCAGAAGTGGCACGCGCTGCCGCGGCCGGCCAGCTCCGCACCGTCCCGCTCGGTCACCTGGTGCAGCGCCGGGATCTCCGAGCGGCACAGGTCCGTCGCCTTGGGGCAGCGCGGGTTGAACGCGCAGCCGCTGGGGATGCGCAGCAGGTTGGGCGGCAGGCCCTTGATCGCGTACAGCTCCTGGCCCTTCTGGTCCAGGCGCGGGATCGAGTCCAGCAGACCCCGGGTGTACGGGTGGGCGGGGCGCTTGTACAGCTCGTCGACGGGCGCGGTCTCGACGATGCGGCCCGCGTACATCACCGCGATCTTGTCGGCGACGTCGGCGACGACACCCAGGTCGTGGGTGATGAGGATGAGGCCCATGTTGTACTCGCTCTGGAGCTCCGCGAGCAGGTCCATGACCTGGGCCTGGACGGTGACGTCCAGGGCCGTCGTCGGCTCGTCCGCGATGATCAGGTCCGGCTCCAGGGCCAGCGCCATCGCGATCATGATGCGCTGCCGCATACCGCCGGAGAACTGGTGCGGGTAGTCGTTCACCCGCTCCCTGGCGGCCGGGATGCGCACCCGGTCCATCAGCTCGATGGCCTTGAGCTTGGCCTCCTTCTTGGAGAGGCCCTGGTGGACGCGGAACATCTCGCCGAGCTGGTAGCCCACGCTGAGCACCGGGTTCAGCGAGGACAGCGCGTCCTGGAAGATCATGGCGATCTTGCTGCCACGGATCTTGCGGCGCTCCTCGGCGGACATCTTCAGCATGTCCTGGCCCTTGAACATGATCTCGCCCTGCGGGATCTTCCCGGGCGGCATGTCGAGGATGCCCATGATGGCCTGCGCGGTGACGGACTTGCCGGAACCCGACTCGCCCAGCACCGCCAGCGTCTCACCGGCGTCGACGGAGTAGTTGACGCCGTTCACGGCCTTGGCGACGCCGTCACGGGTGTGGAACTCCACGTGCAGGTCGCGGACTTCCAGCAGGGACGACGCGTTCGCGTCGCCGGCACGCGGCTCGGGGACGCGTCCGGTCTTCTCGGTGGTGGTCACGTACGCCTCCCTCAGCGCAGCTTGGGGTCGAGGGCGTCGCGCACCGCGTCGCCGAGCAGGATGAACGCGAGCACGGTCAGGCTCAGGAACGAGGCCGGGACGAGCAGCACGTGCGGAGCGTCGCGCAGCTGGGTCTGGGCCGCGGAGATGTCGACACCCCAGGAGACCACGGGGTCCTGAAGACCGATGCCCAGGTACGACAGGGTGGCCTCGGTGGAGATGTAGCCGCCGAGCGCGATGGTCGCGACGACGATCACCGGGCCGAGGACGTTCGGCAGGATGTGCCGGAAGAGGATCCGGCCGGTGCCGGCACCCAGGGCGCGGGCCGCCGTCACGAAGTCCGCCTGCTTCTGCGTGATGACCGCGCCGCGCATGACGCGGGCGATCTGCATCCAGCCGAAGGTGGCGAGGCCGAGCGTCACGGTCCACACGGTGCGGTGGGTGAACGCCTGGAGCAGGGTCAGCGCACCGAGCAGCAGCGGGATGCCGAAGAAGATGTCCGTGAGGCGGGAGAGCACGCCGTCGACCCAGCCGCCGAAGTAGCCGGCGATCATGCCGATGAAGCCGCCGAACACGGTGACCGCGAGGGTCACGCACACGCCGACGATGATCGAGGCACGGGCGCCGTGGACCGTACGGGCGTAGACGCTCTGGCCCTGGCCGTTGTAACCGAACCAGTCGGCCTCGAAGAAGTGGGACCAGTTCGGCGGGGCCAGGTAGTGGCCGCGCAGGTCGGCCTGGCGCGGGTCGACATCGGTGAACAGCGTCGGGAACGCCGCCATGATGATGAAGAGGACCAGCAGCACGCCGGACACCCAGAACAGCCAGCTGCCGCGCAGCTCGCGCCAGGCGTCCTGACCGAGGGAGCGGGGCTTGTTGGTGCCCGCCGTCTTGGCCTCGGGGGCCTCGGGGGCGGGGGTGGCCTCAGGGGCCAGCGTCTTCTCAGGCATAGCGGATCCTCGGGTCCAGGACGGCGTACAGCAGATCGACGACCAGGCTGCTCACGAGGTAGACGAGAACGAGCACGGTCACGATGCCCACGACGGTGGGGCCTTCACTGGTCTGGATGGACCGGAAGAGCGTGTTGCCCACGCCCTGGATGTTGAAGATGCCCTCGGTGACGATGGCGCCGCCCATCAGCATGCCGAGGTCGGTGCCGAGGAACGTGACGACAGGAATGAGGGAGTTGCGCATCAGGTGGACGCCGATGATGCGCTTGCGCGGCAGGCCCTTGGCGACGGCGGTGCGCATGTAGTCGGCCCGGAGGTTCTCGCCCACGGTGGTCCGCGTCAGACGCGTGACGTACGCCAGCGAGAGGGCGGCGAGCACGATGGCCGGGACCATCAACTGGCCCAGATCCATGGAGTCCTGGACGGTCGGTGTGATGACCTTCCACTTCAGACCCAGCAGGAACTGCGTGACGTAGCCGATGACGAAGACCGGGATCGAGATCACGATCAGCGTGAGCACCAGGACGACCTGGTCCAGGGTCTTGCCCCGCTTGAGGCCGGTGACGACACCGAGCGCGATGCCCACGACGACCTCGAAGCCGAACGCGAGCAGCGCCAGCCGGATGGTCACGGGGAATGCCTCGCCCATCAGGTCGGCGACGGGACGTCCGGTGAAGCTCTGGCCGAAGTCCCCTTGGAACAGGCCGGAGATGTAGTTCCAGTACTGCTCGAGCAAGGGCTTGTCGAGGCCGTACTGGTGGCGCAGTCTCTCGACCGTCGCCGGGTCGGCCGCCTTGGGGCCGAAGAGCGATTTGATGGGGTCACCCGGCAGCGAGTACACCATCAAGAAGATGAGCAAAGTGGTCCCGATGAAGACCGGGATCATCTGGAGCAGTCGCCTCGCGACAAAGCGCCCCATGGTTCCTCCTGTCGCCGACGGGGCCCGGCGGCCGCCCCGTTGTCCTGTGGGAGGAGGGCGGCCGCCGGGCCTGCGTCACTGCAAGCGTGTCCCGGTTACTTCTTGACCTCGACGTCAGTCCAGATCGCCTGGCGGAAGGAGTCGAACTTTACGTTCTGCACCTTCTTGGAGTACCCGGCGAGGGTGTGGTCGAAGAACAGCGGGATGGAGGGCATGTTCTCCTGGAGGATCTTCTTCTCCGCCTCGAAGTACAGCTTGTTCGACTCCTCGATGGTCTTGGCCTCGTCGGCCTTGTTCATCAGGTCGTCGACGTCCTTGTTGCTGAACTCCATGTCGTTCGCACCGGCCTTGGTGCGGTACTGGGCGGAGATGAAGTTCTGGATGTTCGGGAAGTCCTGCACCCAGGCCATGCGGAACGCGCTCTTCATGCGGCGCTCGGTGATGTCGGTGCGGGCCTGCTGGAAGGTCGGCTTCGGGTCGGTGACGCACTCGACGCCGGCGTTCTGCCGGATGTCGTTGCAGACCGCGTCCGCCCACTCCTTGTTGGCGCCGTCGGCGTTGTAGGTGAGGGTGATCTTGTTACCCGGAACGCCGCCGCCCTCCTTGATGAGGTCCTTGGCCTTGCCCGGGTTGAACTTGCAGAACTCGCCGCAGGCGCCGTCCTGGTAGCCCTCGACGACCTTCGGGGTGATGCCGTTGGCCGCCTCCTTGCTGCCCTTGAGCGCGGTCTTGGCGATGGTCTCGCGGTCGATCGCCATGGACAGGCCCTGACGGACCTTGACCTTCTCCGGCTTGCCCCAGTCACCGTCGTACAGCGGGAAGGAGATGTTGGTGTTGCCGCCGAACATCTGGCTCACGGCGCGCTTGCCGAGGTCGTTCTTGTACTGGCCCGCCATGGAGTTGGGGACCTGGTACATGATGTCCAGCTTGTCGGAGACGAGGTCGTTGTAGGCCGCGTCGTCCTTGTTGTAGAACTTGAAGACGACGCCGCCGTTCTTCGGCTTGTCGTCACCCTTGTAGTCGGCGAACTTCTTGGTCTTGAACTCGACCTTGTGCTGCCAGTCCCCGTCCATCATGTACGGGCCGTTGCCGATCGGGTGCTCGCCGAACGCCTTGGTGTCCTTGTAGAACGCCTTGGGCAGCGGGGAGAAGGCGTCGTAGAACAGCTGCTCCTTGAAGGTGGCGACAGGCTGCTTGAGCTCGATGGTGAACTCGAGGTCGTTGACGATCTTCAGACCCTCGAGCTTCTCGGTCTTCGGGTCGCCCTTCTCCGGGTGGACGTCCTCGTAGCCCTTGATCGGCTCGAACCAAGAAGCGTTCAGCTGGGCGTTCTTGGCGTTGGCCGCCCAGTTCCAGGCGTCCACGAAGGAGGCGGAGGTCTGGGGCTCGCCGTTGTGGAACTTCCAGCCCGGCTTCAGCTTGACCTTGAAGGTCTTGTTGTCCGAGGTGTCGATGCTCTCGGCCGCCACCATGCGCAGCTTCGACTTCTCGTCGAAGTCGACGAGGCTGCGGAAGAGGTTCTTGACGATGTATCCGCCGCCGACCTCGTTGGTGTTGCTCGGGATGATCGGGTTCTGCGGCTCGACGTTGTAGTACGTGTAGGTGCCGTCGGGATTGACAGCCGCGTTGCTGTCGTCGCTGTCACTTCCGCCGCCACCACAGGCCGTCGCCGTCAGCGCGACGGCGATTGCCGTCGCGACCCAGGTAGCGCTCTTGGCACCGCGCATGGGAATGCCCTCCTCATGAGTCCACAATCACTACAAGATGAGGCGCCGGCCCCACGCTGACACCCCTGACAGCGGAGACGGAACCGGCACCTCGAGTGTGCTCGTGAGTCGGCGCTCCCCACAGCGCGTGACCCGTTGACCCGAGCTCAGTGAACCCAACTATTGGGTACGACCGCCCTTTAAACCACACTTATAGGGTCTCGCTTTGGTCACATCGATCACCGCGCGAGGTTCGAAATCCGGACAAAGGCAGTGCAGACAGACACCGACGAAACGGACTGTTAACACGACATCCGGCGTCGTGGGTGCGTTATCCGGACAGAGGAACGCCGAAGGCCCGGCTCCCGCGTGCGACGCGGGAGCCGGGCCTTCGTTCGGAAGGGCGTGCCGGCCGTCAGCCGTGCTTGGCGCGCGAGGCCGTGCGACCGCGCTCCTTCTGGTCCAGGACGACCTTGCGGATACGGACCGCCTCCGGGGTCACCTCGACGCACTCGTCGTCGCGGCAGAACTCCAGGGACTGCTCCAGCGACAGCTTGCGCGGCGGGACGATCGCCTCGAAGGAGTCGGCGGAGGAGGAGCGCATGTTGGTGAGCTTCTTCTCCTTGGTGATGTTGACGTCCATGTCGTCGGAGCGGGAGTTCTCGCCGACGATCATGCCCTCGTACACCTCGGTGCCCGGGTCGGTGAAGAGCACACCGCGCTCCTGGAGGTTCGTCATCGCGAAGGCGGTGACGGCACCGGCGCGGTCGGCGACCAGCGAACCGTTGTTACGGGTCTGGAGGTTGCCGAACCACGGCTCGTGGCCCTCGTGGATGGAGTGGGCGATGCCCGTACCGCGGGTGTTGGTCAGGAACTCCGTACGGAAGCCGATGAGGCCGCGGGACGGGACGACGAACTCCATGCGGACCCAGCCGGAGCCGTGGTTGGACATGTTGTCCATGCGGCCCTTGCGGACACCCATCAGCTGGGTGACGGCGCCCATGTGCTCCTCGGGCACGTCGATCGTCATGCGCTCGACGGGCTCGTAGGTCTTGCCGTCGACCTCCTTGGTGACGACCTGCGGCTTGCCGATCGTCATCTCGAAGCCCTCGCGGCGCATCTGCTCGACCAGGATGGCCAGCGCCAGCTCACCGCGGCCCTGCACCTCCCAGGCGTCGGGGCGCTCGGTGTCCAGGACACGCAGCGAGACGTTACCGATCAGCTCGCGGTCCAGACGGTCCTTGACCTGGCGGGCGGTGACCTTGCGGTCCTTGACGGCCGCCTTGGCGTCCGCGCCCTTGCCGGTGCCACCACGGCCGACCAGCGGCGAGGTGTTGGTACCGATGGTCATGGAGATCGCCGGCTCGTCGACCGTGATCAGGGGCAGCGCGACCGGGTTCTCCGGGTCGGCCAGGGTCTCACCGATCATGATCTCGGGGATACCGGCGACCGCGCAGATGTCGCCCGGGCCGGCGACCTCGGCCGGCTTGCGGGTGAGCGCCTCGGTCATCATCAGCTCGGTGATGCGGACGTTGGAGATCGAGCCGTCGCGCTTGATCCAGGCCACGGTCTGGCCCTTGCGCAGCTCGCCCTGCTCGACGCGGAGCAGCGCGATACGGCCGAGGAAGTTGTCGGCGTCGAGGTTGGTGACGTGGGCCTGGAGGGGCGCGTCCTCCTCGTACGTCGGGGCCGGGACGTGCTCCAGGATGGTGGAGAAGAACGGCTCCAGGTTCTCGCTGTCGGCGGGGACGGTGCCGTCCTCCGGCTTGGTCAGCGAGGCGATGCCGTCACGGCCGCAGGCGTAGATGATCGGGAACTCGATCTGGTCCTCGTCGGCGTCCAGGTCGAGGAAGAGGTCGTAGGTGTCGTTGACGACCTCGTCGATCCGGGAGTCCGGGCGGTCCGTCTTGTTGATGCAGAGGATGACCGGCTTCCGCTGCTGGAGCGCCTTGCGGAGCACGAAGCGGGTCTGCGGCAGCGGGCCCTCGGAGGCGTCGACGAGCAGGACGACCGCGTCGACCATCGACAGACCGCGCTCGACCTCGCCACCGAAGTCGGCGTGGCCGGGGGTGTCGATGATGTTGATCGTGATCGGGGCCCCGCCGTCCTTGGGGTGATACTTCACCGCCGTGTTCTTGGCGAGGATCGTGATGCCCTTCTCACGCTCCAGGTCGTTCGAGTCCATGACCCGGTCGTCGACCTGCTGGTGCGCGGCGAAGGCGCCGGCCTGCTTGAGCATGGCGTCGACGATGGTCGTCTTGCCGTGGTCGACGTGAGCGACGATGGCGACGTTTCGAATGTCGTGGCGCGTGGGCATACTTGCGGCGCTTCTCCCGGAATCGTGGATGACGGCGCGTACGGTCCGGCACGCGCGCCCTGCCGGGCAGATCACGCCGCGGCCACTTCCATGGTACGGGGCGTCGCCGCGTTCGGCCGCCCAGGGCCGGGAGGGCCCCTTCTGACCTGCGGTGATGTGGTTGAACCGGGGTTAGGTACGGAGGAATCCGAGGTCCTGGTAGCGCGGAGTGGCCAGTCCGAAGGCGCCGGCGTTGACGACCTTGCCGCGGACGCCCACCAGCTCGGGGCGCTGGTAGAGCGGGATGGCGGCCGAGACGGCCCAGATCCGGGCGTCGGCCCTGGCCATCAGGTCACGGGAGGCGCCGGTGTCCAGCTCGCCGGTGGCCTGCTCGAACAGCCGGTCGATCTGGTCGGTGCCGACCCGGGTGTAGTTCTGCTCGACGATCAGGGAGCCGTCGGCGGCGGGCTGGGGCTTGGCGAAGATCGGGCGGGCGTCGGTGGCGGGGTAGGCGCCGGTGGGCCAGCCGTAGAGGGCCAGGTCGAAGTCGCCGGAGGCGATGTGGTCCTTGAAGAAGCTCGCGTCGTCGACCTTGACGATCTCCGTGCGGATGCCGATGGCGTCGAGCTGGCGGGCGATGCGCTCGCCCACGGCCCGGAGCGGCTCGGCGCCGGTGCCCTTGGGGAGGACGAAGCGGAGCGTCAGCTTCTTGCCGTCCTTGTAGCGGGCGGGGGCGGCGACGGCCTTGCCGCCGGAGTCACGGGCGCCCTTGTCGTCGCCGGAGGGGTCGTCGCCGATGCCGCTGGGGTCGTCGTCGTCCGGGCCGGGGCTGTGCCCGGGGGAGGCGGTGCGGGCCGGGACGGGCACGGGCGACAGGCTGCCGGCCGCCTTCTTCTGCGGGCCGGTGCCGTGGCCCTCCTTCCAGCCGGCGGCGGCGAGGAGGTCCTGGGCGGCCCGGGGGTCGACGGAGCCGAGGGCGGAGCTGGTGTCCCGGTAGCCGGGCTGGCCGGCCACCAGGACATGGCTGCCGGGCGCCGCGACGGGCAGGCCCAGCGGCTTCAGCACGTACTCGGCGAGGGCTTTGCGGTCCACGGCCCGGGCGATCGCGCGGCGGACGCGCTCGTCGGCGAGGGGGCCGGAGGCGCCGTTGAGGGCGAGCTGGGTGTAGGCGGGTTCCAGGGAGCGGCGGACGGTCAGGCCGCGCAGGGCGGTGACGTCGGCGGCCGCGGGCTTGTTCGCCGTGTCGCCGGCGGGGGCGGCGCCGGCGCGGCCCTTGTCCGCCGCGTCCTTGCGGTCCTTCCGGTCCTTCTTGGCCGCGGCCTGCGCCTTGGTGATGCGTTCGGCACCGGCCGGGTTGATCTCGGCGAGGTCGAGCTTCCCGGCCGCCAGGGCGTCGATGCGGCGGTCGCGGGGCACGGCCCGCAGGACGAGGCGGTCGAGCTTGGCCCGGTCGCCCCACCAGCGGGGGTTGCGGACGAGGGCGAGGGTGCCCTGACCGTCGTCCCGCGGGCCCACCGCGAAGGGGCCGGCGGAGAGCGGCGGCGTCTTGCGGGCGGTGTCGTTGAAGGCGTCGGCGGTGCCCGTGACGGCCTTGGGGTAGAGCGGGGTGAAGAGCGACTTCCAGTCGGCGTAGTTGCGGGCGAAGGTGACCTTGACCTCGTGGTCGTCGGCCCCGCGTTCGACCCGGTCGATGCGGTCGTAGCCGGCGTGGTGCGCGGCCCAGAAGGCGCTGTCCTTGCCGCGCAGGGCCTTCCACTGGGCTTCGAAGTCGGCCGCGGTGACGGCGTGGCCGTCGCTCCAGACGGCCTTGGGGTTGATGCGGTAGACGACGAGCTGGCGGGGCTCGCGGCGGGTGATCCCGGCCGATGTCAGATAGTCGGGGTTGCGCTGCGGGCGGCCGCGGGAGTCCAGGGTGAAGAGGGTGGGCAGGACGGCTCCGGCGACCCGGTGGGCCGCGGCGTCGGCGTCGGCCTGGAAGGTGTTGTACGTGGCGGGCAGGGCGTCGACGCCCCAGGTCAGGGTGCCCTTGTCGGCGATCTTGGCGCGGGGGGCCGGGGCGATGTCGGCGGCGACGGCGGGGCCGTCGTCGTCCTCGGGCTCCTCGTTGCCGCCGCAGCCGGTGAGCAGGGGCACGGGCAGCAGCAGGGCGGCCGCGGCGAGCGCGGCGGAGCGGCGGACGCGCCGGGTGCGCCGGATGCGCATGGACGACATGGGTTGCCACCTCCGCCGGGCGCGGGCGCCCGTGTCGTGCGTGCTGCCTGTCTTGCCGCCCACTGAAGGCGAGAGGCGGGGCGAAGACATGCCGACACGTCGCCGCGCGCGGTCACGCCACCCACCTGGGGGAACGACGGGCGGCGGGCGGCGCCACGCGTGCGCGTTCCGCCGAAGGCCTGATCCCGGCGGCTATCTTCCCCTGGAGGGGTGTGACGCGCGACACTCTCTGTCGCATGACCGGGCGCCACCCGCAATCACCTGAGCGGAAGGCCACTTCATGTCCGTTGAAGAAGAACTGACCACCATTCAGCGCTGTCTCGACGATATGGACCGCTCGATCGGCCGGCTGGAGCAGCGGCTGGGCAAGAGCGGCCTGGAGGTGCGGCGGGTCCGCACGGACGCCGGACACCTGCGCGAGAGCGTCGCCCTTCTGCGTGGAAACGGCACGGTTCGCCCCGCGATGCCCTCGCGGCAGGACATGGTGCTGGTCCCCGACGCCCCGTACGACGCCTCGCTGTGGAAGGACGCGGAGGACGAGGGCCTCGGCTCCCGTACCGGGCACGCCCCCTGACCGGTCCGAAGGCAGCGGCGTTCCCCTTCGACCCACTCCTCACCGGAGTCCCCCTTGGCCACTGGAACCGAACCCGACACCTCTGCGGCCGGGGATCGCACGGGGCGTGGTGTCCACCACGCCTCGCGCGCCGCGATCCCGGCCCGTCACCTGCGGCGAGACCGCTGGTGGCTGCAGCCCGCCGCCACGGCCGCCGGCCTGCTGGCGTTCATCGTCTACTCCTCCTGGCGCGCCTTCTCCGGCAGCGACTACTACGCCGCCCCCTACGTCTCGCCCTTCTACTCGCCGTGTCTCGCGGAGAACTGCGCGGACATGCCGGGCGGCGCGGACTGGGGGATCGTGGGCTCGTGGTGGCGCCTGTCGCCGGCCCTGCTGGTGCTGATCTTCCCGCTGGGCTTCCGGCTGACGTGCTACTACTACCGCAAGGCCTACTACCGGGGCTTCTGGGCCTCTCCCCCGGCCTGCGCGGTGCCCGAGCCGCACACGACGTACTCGGGCGAGAGCCGTTTCCCGCTCGTCCTGCAGAACATCCACCGGTACTTCTTCTACTTCGCGGTGCTGGTGGCGGGGGTGCTCACCTATGACGCGGCCCTGGGCTTCCGCGACGAGAACGGCGCGTGGGGCCACATGGGCCTGGGCACCCTGGTGCTGCTCGCCAACGTCGCGCTGATCTGGGCGTACACCCTGTCCTGCCATTCCTGCCGGCACATCGTCGGCGGACGGCTGCGCACCTTCTCCAAGCACCCGGTGCGCTACCGGATGTGGACGTGGGTGAGCGTGCTGAACGCCCGTCACATGCTGCTCGCCTGGGCGTCCCTGGTGAGCGTGGCGGTCGCCGATCTCTATGTCTATCTGGTCGCCAGTGGCGCCTTCGACGATCCGCGGTTCTTCTAGGAGGCCTCACAGATGACACGGGTGGACCGGCAGGCCTGGGACGTGGTCGTGGTGGGCGCGGGGGGCGCCGGGCTGCGTGCCGCGATCGAGGCCCGCGAGCAGGGGCTGCGCTGCGCGGTGATCTGCAAGTCGCTGTTCGGCAAGGCGCACACGGTGATGGCGGAGGGCGGCATCGCCGCCTCCATGGGCAACGTCAACGGCAACGACAACTGGCAGGTGCACTTCCGCGACACCATGCGCGGCGGCAAGTTCCTCAACAACTGGCGGATGGCCGAGCTGCACGCCCAGGAGGCCCCGGACCGGGTCTGGGAGCTGGAGACCTGGGGCGCGGTCTTCGACCGCACGCCCGACGGGCGGATCTCGCAGCGCAACTTCGGCGGCCACGAGTACCCGCGGCTCGCGCACGTGGGCGACCGTACGGGCCTGGAGCTGATCCGCACCCTCCAGCAGAAGATCGTCTCGCTCCAGCAGGAGGACCACCGGGAGTACGGCGACTACGAGGCCAGGCTGAAGGTCTTCCAGGAGTGCACGGTGACCCGTGTCCTGAAAGACGACGGCCGGGTCTGCGGCGTCTTCGGCTACGAGCGGGAGTCCGGGCGGTTCTTCGTCCTGGAGTCCCCGGCCGTGGTGCTGGCGACCGGCGGCATCGGCAAGTCGTTCCAGGTGACCTCGAACTCCTGGGAGTACACCGGCGACGGGCACGCGCTGGCGCTGCTGGCGGGCGCCCGGCTGATCAACATGGAGTTCGTGCAGTTCCACCCCACGGGCATGGTCTGGCCGCCGTCCGTCAAGGGCATCCTGGTCACCGAGTCCGTACGCGGCGACGGCGGCGTGCTGCGCAACAGCGAGGGCCGGCGCTTCATGTTCGACTACGTGCCGGACGTGTTCAAGGAGAAGTACGCCGAGTCCGAGGCCGAGGGCGACCGCTGGTACACGGACCCGGACCACAACCGCCGGCCGCCCGAGCTGTTGCCCCGCGACGAGGTGGCGCGCGCCATCAACGCCGAGGTCAAGGCCGGCCGGGGGTCCCCGCACGGCGGGGTGTTCCTGGACGTGTCGACCCGGATGCCGGCCGAGGTGATCCAGCGCAAGCTGCCGTCGATGCACCACCAGTTCAAGGAGCTGGCGGACGTCGACATCACGGCCGAGCCGATGGAGGTCGGGCCGACCTGCCACTACGTGATGGGCGGCATCGAGGTCGAACCGGACACGGCGGCGGCCGTGGGGGTACCGGGGCTGTTCGCGGCGGGCGAGGTCGCCGGCGGTATGCACGGCTCCAACCGGCTGGGCGGCAACTCGCTGTCCGACCTGCTGGTCTTCGGCCGGCGCGCCGGGTTGTACGCGGCCCGCTACGCGGCCGCCTTCGCGACCGGCGCGGCGCCCGCGGTGTCGGACGCCGATGTGGAGCTGGCGGAGGCGGAGGCGCTGCGCCCGTTCGGGGCCGAGCAGCCCGAGGGGGCGGCCGAGAACCCGTACACCCTCCACCAGGAGCTCCAGCGGACGATGGGCGACCTGGTCGGCATCATCCGGCGGGCGGGCGAGATGGAGGAGGCGCTGCACCGCCTGGCCGGGCTGCGCGCCCGCGCCCGGCGGGCGGGCGTGGAGGGGCACCGGCAGTTCAACCCCGGCTGGCACCTGGCCCTGGACCTGCGGAACATGCTGCTGGTCAGCGAGTGCGTGGCCCGGGCGGCGCTGGAGCGCGAGGAGAGCCGGGGCGGGCACACCCGGGACGACCACCCGGGGATGGACCGGCGCTGGCGGCGGCTCAACCTGGTCTGCCGGCTGGCGGACGAGTCCGCCGAGCCCGCGGCGGCCGACTCGGTGCTGGGGCTGATCCGGCTGGAGCGGCTGGAGACCCCGCCGATCCGGGGCGATCTGCTGGAGCTCTTCGAGAAGGAAGAGCTGAGGAAGTACCTGACCGACGAGGAGCTCACGTCATGAGTTATCAGGCCCGCTTCAAGGTGTGGCGGGGCGATGCGGACGGCGGCGGCCTCCAGGACTACGAGGTGACGGTGAACGAGGGCGAGGTCGTCCTCGACGTCATCCACCGTTTGCAGGCCACGGCCGCGCCCGACATGGCGGTGCGCTGGAACTGCAAGGCGGGCAAGTGCGGCTCGTGCAGCGCGGAGATCAACGGCCGGCCCCGGCTGATGTGCATGACCCGGATGTCGGTCTTCGACCCGGAGGAGACGGTCACGGTCACCCCGATGCGGACGTTCCCGGTGGTCCGGGACCTGGTGACGGACGTGTCGTACAACTACGCGAAGGCGCGCGAGGTGCCGGCGTTCGTGCCGCCGGCGGGGCTGAAGCCGGGCGAGTACCGGATGCGCCAGGAGGACGTGGGCCGGGTCCAGGAGTTCCGCAAGTGCATCGAGTGCTTCCTGTGCCAGGACACCTGCCATGTGGTGCGTGACCACGAGGAGAACAAGCCCGCGTTCTCCGGGCCGCGCTTCCTGATGCGGGTGGCCGAGCTGGACATGCACCCGCTGGACGGGGCGGCGGAGGAGGGCCTCGACCGCCGGCGCGGGGCCCGCGAGGACCACGGCCTGGGGTACTGCAACATCACCAAGTGCTGCTCGGAGGTCTGCCCCGAACACATCAAGATCACGGACAACGCCCTGATCCCGCTGAAGGAGCGGGTGGTCGACCGGTCCTACGATCCGCTGGTCTGGCTGGGCAGCAAGATCTTCCGCCGGGGAGCCGACCGTGGGGCCGAACACGCTCCGTAGTACCTCCGGCCCTCCCGGTAGCGGGTCGGCCATTCCGGTCATACGCTCCAAAATGTGACGCGGCTTTCGTGGCGGTACGGGCCGGGGGCGCGGAGCTGGGCCATGATCAGCGCCTTCTTCGCGCTGTGCGCCCTGCTGCTCCCGGCTTCGCCGCCCGCCCGCGCCGACACGCCCCTGGACCTGGACGCCCGCGGCCGCATCACGGACACGGTCGGCGCCCTCGGGCGCCGCCGCGCCCAGGTCGAGGCCGCGCTCGACCGGCTGCACACCGCCCACCACATCCAGCTCTACATCACCTACGTCCACGACTTCTCCGGCCGCCCCGCGCGCAAGTGGGCCGACACCACCGCCGACCGCAACGGCCTCGGCCCCGAGGACATCCTGCTGGCCGTCGCCACCAACACCCGCGCCTTCGCCGTCTCCGCCGACCACGGCCTGCCCCTGAGCCGCACACAGCTCGCCCACGTCGCCGCCGAGGCCATCACACCCGCCGTCCGGGAACACGACTGGGCCGGGGCCGCCATCGGCGCCGCCGACGGCTATTCCGCCGTGCTGCGCGGCGAGCCCGTACGCCCGCCCCCCATCCGCCCCGGCCCCGGCGACCCCGGCGGCGACGGCCTCGTCCCCGGCGCCCGCGGCACCTGGATGCCCGTCGCCGGCGCCGCCGCCCTCTGCCTGGGCGGGCTCTACGCCGCCACCCGGCGCGGCCGGTCGGCCCGCCGCCGCCGGGCCGGCGTCGTCTCCCCCGACCGCCCCGTCATCGCCACCACCACCGCCCCCGGGCTCGCCCGGCTCGCCCAGCCCCTCACCCCACTGCCCGAGCTGGACGCCGAGGCCGCGCACAGCCTCGTGGCGACCGACGACGCGGTGCGCACCAGCGCCGAGGAGCTCGTCTTCGCCACCGCCCAGCTGGGCGAGCGGGCCACCCGGCGCTTCACCGAGGCCGTCGCCTACGCCCGGGGCGAGCTCGCCGACGCCTTCCGGCTCCGCCAGCGCCTGGACGAGGAGCCGTACGAGGACGAGGGCATCCGGCGCCAGGTCCTCGACGAGATCTGCTCCCACTGCACCAGCGCCAACCGCCGGCTCGACGCCGAGTCCGACGCCTTCGACCGGCTGCGCGGCGTACGGACCGGCGCCGCCGCCGTCCTGGAACGCGCGGAGGCCGCCGTACGCGCCCTCGAACCCCGCGTCGGCGCCGTGGAGGCCGCCCTCACCGCGCTCGCCCGGTGCCGCGCCGGGCCGGACGCCGCCCTCGTCGCCGGCCACCCCGCACGGGCCCGCGAGCGCCTCGCCTTCGCCGGCGCCGCCCTCGCCGAGGCCCGCTCCGCGCTGCTCACCGGCACCCCGGTCCGGGCCGCGGCCTCGCTGCGCACCGCCGAGACCGCCCTCGCCCAGGCCCGCGCCGTCACCGCGGCCGCCCTGCGCCGCCTCCACCTCGCGACCCTCGCCCCGCCGCCCGGCCGGGCCGCCCGCGCGCTGCTCGCCGCCCGCGCCGAGGTGTCCGCGGCCGCGGACTACATCGCCACCCACCGCGGCGCGGCCGGCTGCCCGGCCCGGACCCGGCTGGCGGCCGCCGAACGGCGGCTGGCCACCGCCACGACCGCCGCCGAGGCGCTGCGCGCCGCCGATCTGGCCGCCGCCGCGCGCGCCCTGGCCGAGAAGGACGTCGCGGACGCGGCCGGCCTGGGCTGCGTCGTCCTGGCCGGGCTGCTGCCGGCCGCCTTCGGGGGCGTACGGACCCGGGGCCGGCTGACGGGCTGACGGGCCGGTGGCCCGCGCCCCCGCGTCAGTACAGGCTGAGCAGCGCCTCCACCGCGTCCGGTGCCGGGGAGCCCTCCTCCGGCAGGCCCAGCTCGAACCAGACCGTCTTGCCGTGCGGGATGCGCCGGCTGCCCCAGGCCGCGCTGAGCAGGCCGACGAGCTGGAGGCCGCGCCCGCCCTCGTCGGTGTCGCGGGCCCGGCGGCGGCGGGGCTGGACATGGCCGCCGTCCCAGACCTCGCACACCAGGGTGCGGTCCAGCAGCAGCCGCAGCCGGATCTCGCCCTCGCCGTAGCGCAGCGCGTTGGTCACCAGCTCGCTGACCAGCAGCTCGGTGGTGTCGACCAGGTCGTCCAGGTCCCAGCTCTCCAGCTTCTCCCGGGCCAGCTCGCGGGCCCGGGCGACCGAGCGGGGCTCGGGCGGCAGGGTCCAGTCGCCCACGCAGTCGGGCGGCAGGCCGCGCAGCCGGGCCATCAGCAGGGCGATGTCGTCCTCGCCGTGGTGGGTGTCCAGGGCGCTCAGGACGTGGTCGCAGACGTCCTCCAGGGGCCGCTCCGGGTCGAAGAGGGCCTCCCGGAAGGCCTGGAGGCCCTCGTCGAGCGGATGGTCGCGGGACTCGACCAGCCCGTCGGTGTAGAGGGCGAGCAGGGCGCCGTCGGGGAGCTCGATCTCGGTCTCCTCGAAGGGCTCGCCGCCCACGCCCAGCGGCATGCCGGGCGGCACCTCCAGCAGCTCCGCGGGCGCCCCGGCCTCGACCAGCACCGGGGGCAGATGACCGGCGTTGGCGACCGTGCAGCGCCGGGTGACCGGGTCGTAGACGGCGTAGACGCAGGTGGCGAGGTAGACCTCGGACAGGTCGGCGGGGCGCACGCTGCCCCGTACGCCGCGCGAGGCGGACTGCTTGCCGCCGGGCCGGCCCAGGCCGTGGGCGATCTCGTCGAGGGCGGAGAGCACCTCGGCGGGCTCCAGGTCGAGCATGGCCAGGGTGCGTACGGCGGTGCGCAGTTCGCCCATGGCGACGGCGGCCCGCAGCCCGCGGCCCATGACGTCGCCGACGACGAGCGCGGTGCGGTGCCCGGGCAGTTCGATGACGTCGAACCAGTCGCCGCCGACCTCCGTGGCGGCGTTGCCGGGGAGGTAGCGGCAGGCGATCTCCACCCCGGCGGCCTCGGGGTCGCCGGGCGGCAGCAGGCTGCGCTGGAGGATCAGGGCGCGCTCGTGCTCGCGGCGGTAGAGCCGGGCGTTGTCGATGCAGACGGCGGCCCGGGCGGCGAGCTCGACGGCCAGGGCGGTGTCGCGCTCGCCGAAGGGCTCGCTGCCCTTGGTGCGGGAGAACTGGGCGAGGCCGACGACGGTGTCGCGGGCGACCATCGGCACGGCGAGCGTGGAGTGGACGACGGCGCCCAGCTCGGGCCCGTCGTCGCCCTCGCGGCCCGGGACGACCTGGACGTGGGCGGTGCGCAGCGCCTGGGCGCAGGGCGAGTGGAAGGGGTAGCGGTGGACCTCGCCGACCTGGATGGGCTTGGCGTCGGCCTCGTCCAGGGGCGCCCCGGAGACCGCGCTGGAGTAGGCGACGCGGCGCAGTTCGGCGCTGCCGTCGGCGAGGCCGGGCGGGGCCTCGTCGCCGACGAGCAGGCCCTGGTAGAGGTCGACGGAGGCCAGGTCGCAGAACTGCGGGACGGCGACGTCCAGGAGTTCGCGGGCGGTGGTCTCCAGGTCGAGGGAGTTGCCGATGCGGGCGCCGGCCTCGTTGAGGAGCGCGAGGTTGCGGCGGACGCCGGCGGCCTCGCGTTCGGCGCGGCGGCGGCCGGTGACGTCGGTGGCGATGGCGGCCACCCCGATGGGCCGTCCGCTGCCGCTGTGCAGCCGGTAGAGGGAGACGGACCAGCGGCGGCGCTCGTTCTGGCCGGGCACCGGGCCGACGAGCTGGAGGTCGGCGACGGGCTTGCCGCTGTCGAGGACCTGGCGCAGGGCCGCGGTCAGCCGGTCGGCCTCGCCGCGGGGCAGGAAGTCGTGGGGGGTGCGGCCGCGGTGCCAGTCGGCGGGCCGTCCGAAAGTCTGCGCGAAACTCTCGTTGACGCGCAGCAGGGTGAGATCGGTGCCGAAGAAGAAGAAGCCGAGCGGAGATTGGCCGAAAACGGCTTCCGACGCGGCGATGTCCGTCTCTATTCCGCGCAGGGCCCGTACGTCGACGGCCACGCAGAGGGCGGCGCGGTCGCCGTCGCCGTTCTCACTGGGCATCACATAGATCTCGGCGAGGCCCTGTTGGCGGTCGTCCCGCTGGTAGGGGACGAGCCCGGTCCAGGCCTTGCCGTCGAGGCCGCCCTCGGTGAGGAAGGGCGGGGCCGGGCGGGGCGGGTGGTGGCGGGCGTCGGCGGGCGCGAACACCTCCAGGGGGTTCCGGCCGACGGCGTGCCGGGCAGCTATTCCGAAGAGCTCGCTGGCCCGCCGGCTCCACTGCTCGATCCGGCCGTCGGAGTCCAGGGAGAACGACGCCACGCGGATGTGGTCGTACAGCGACCCGGGCGGGCTGTTCTGCCACAGCGAAGTGGCGTCCGTACCGTCCGACCTGCCCGCAGTCCCCGCTGGCTTTTCGCTCACGTGCCCGTCCCCTCCGGCTCATGTGCTCGCACCGGCATCAGAAGGCCGAGTATCCAGCACGGGGGCCCTTCGGAACACGGACTTCACGATCACAGCACGGTCTCAACCCGCTATGTCTTCTCCCCGGGTTACTAACCGGGCAGACCGAGCTCGAACCACACCGTCTTTCCGGTGGTACCCGGGCGGGTTCCCCAGCGCCGGGAGGCCAGTGCCACGAGCTGCAGTCCGCGGCCGCCCTCGTCGTCGGGTTCGGCCACCCGTTCGCGGGGCGGATCGGGGAGCGGATCGGAGACTTCCACGAGCAGGCTGGGGCCGGCGTGGGAGTACATACGGACGCCGATGGGGCCGCTGGCGTACCGCAGGGAGTTGGTGACGAGCTCACTGACGAGCAGGACGGTGACATCGGTGACGTCGTCGAGGCCCCACTCGCGCAGGGTGTCGCGGACGAGGGTGCGGGCGGTGCGCACGGCGGCGGCGTCGGCGGGGAAGCTCCACTCGGCGAAGCCGGGTGTCCATTCCAAGGTCCCTGCGCTCTCGCTCACGCCGACCACTTCCCAGACCGCTGACGCCCCCACGCCGGCATGTCCGGCTTTGGGGCTAATAATCAGCACATACCCGGTATAGGGGTCGGACTATCGCCCCGCAGGGCTCCATCCACGAGCGTTGCGACGTTCGGCGTAGAGCGAGGCCCTGGGCACTGCCCGGGAGCGCCTTTCGGGCCTCGATCGGATCCCGGTCAGGCCCCGGTGGCGAGCAGCCGGGCCGCGAGGGCCACCGCGGGGCGGTCCTGCTCCAGCCAGTCGACCTCGCCCACGCGGTCGGGGGTGAGCCAGCGCAGCTCGTCGTGGTCCTGGAGCGGACGGGGATCGCCGGCCGCCAGCCGGGCCGTCCAGACCTGGAGGACGTAACCGGGCTTCAGCGGCCACTCCCCCGGGACGCGCTCCAGCGGCTCGGTCTCGACGCCGAGCTCCTCGCGCAGCTCCCGGACGAGCGCCTCGGGAGCGCTCTCGCCGGGCTCCAGCTTGCCGCCGGGCAGCTCCCACCGGCCGGCCAGCTCGGGCGGGGCGCTGCGCCGTGCGGCCAGCAGCCGCCCCTGATGAAACACCGCTCCACCCACCACCACACGCACTGTCGCCATGGAGGGAAAGCGTAGGGCCCGGCACCGAGGGTGCCGGGCCCGGGGCGACGCCGGGCCTGGGAAGCGCCGCCCCGGGGGCGCACTCCCGGAGCCGTACGCGCGCTCCCGCGCGCCCCCGCTCCGGGAAGCGACGATGTCACCCCTTAGGGGAGGGCGCGCCCGACCCGCTCGACTATGTACAGGCGGCGACGGCCTTCCGCGTCCAGCCGGTCGGCCACGCGCTCCGCCTCCGTTCTGGTGGCGTAGCGCCCGACGCGGTAGCGGTTGCCGTTCTCGTCCTGGCGGATCACCAGCCAGGGCAGGACCGGTCCGGTGTCGTTCATCGCCCCTGCCCTCCCGTCGCCGCGCGCACCGGCGCACGCCCTTCGGTGACTTCCGAAGAAACCGCAGTCCGCATATGCCCGAGCGTACGCCCGACCTTTACGCAGCGGATACGGGTTTTCACGAAGAGGTACGCATTCGGCCACCCGTGAGGGTTACTTGGCCGGAGCGAGCTCCGCCTCGTCGGTCTCCTCGACCGGGTGGACGTCCTTCATTTCCTGCTCGACCTGAACAAGCGTCGGGTTGCGCCACGCGCTGCGCACACCCCACACGTAGAAGGTCAGCGCGATCAGGACAACGACGGCGATGTCGACGCCCTGCGGCAGGTAGCCCTTGCCGCCGAACTCGGTGCCACCGGCCCACGAGACCACGGCCATGACCAGCAGGTACGTGACCATCCAGGCGCCGGCCATCAGGTGCGGCTTCAGCTCGGCCCAGGGCTTGCGCAGCTCGTACCAGGCCCAGATCGGCAGACCGATGGCCATGATGAAGATGACCTTGCCCGTCAGCGGCCAGCGGGCCCAGTACATGACCAGGGAGCCGAAGATCATCGCGATGGGGGCGATGACCGGCATGGCCTTCAGCTTGACCGGGCGCTTCATGTCCGGCGCGATGCGGCGCAGCGACATCACGGCGACGGGGCCGGTGATGTACGAGATGACCGTGGCCACACCGACGATCTCGGCGATCGAGCCCCAGCCGCGGAAGACGGCCAGGAAGACGAAGGAGATCGCGAGGTTGAGCAGCAGGGCCGGCTTCGGGACACCGGTCTTGGGGTCGACCTTGCCGAAGACCTTCGGCAGGTGGCCGTTCTCCTGGACGCCGTGGATCATGCGCGAGGTGGTGGCCGCGTAGATCATGCCGGTGCCGGAGGGCGAGATGAAGGCGTCCGCGTAGAGCAGCAGCGCCAGCCAGTTCAGGCCCCAGGTGATGGAGAGGTCCGCCAGCGGGGACTTGTAGGCCAGGGTGTTCCAGCCGCCGGAGAGGTCCGCGGCGGGCACGGCCATCAGGAAGGCGATCTGGAGCGCGATGTAGATGACCAGCGCGATCAGGATGGAACCGACGACGGCCTTCGGCAGCGACTTGCCGGGGTTACGGGCCTCGGCGGCCATGTTCAGCGGCGACTGGAAGCCGTTGAAGGCCCAGACGATGCCCGCGACGGCGACGGCGCTGAAGACGGCGCTCCAGCCGTTGGGGGCGAAGCCGCCGTGGGCGGAGCCGACGTTGCTGGTGTCGAAGTGCGCGAAGATCAGCGCGCCCGCGGTCAGGGCGGGGACGACGACCTTGAACACCGTGATCGCGTTGTTCGTCTTGGCGAACAGCGTGATCGCGAACCAGTTCAGGAAGAAGTAGAAGACGACCAGGACGCTGGCGGCGGCGAGGCCGGTGCCGGTCAGCTCCTTGCCGTCGAACAGCTTCGCCGCCCAGTCGAACTTCCACGAGCTCATGTACTGGATGGACGCGGTCGCCTCGCCGGGAATGACGGAGACGATGGCGATCCAGTTGGCCCAGGCGGCCATGTAGCCGGCCAGCGAGCCGTGCGAGAACTGCCCGTACCGCACCATGCCGCCCGCCTTGGGGAACATCGAGCCGAGCTCGGTGTACGTCAGGGCGATGGTCAGGGCCACGACGGCACCGATGACCCAGGCAAAGATGGCGGCCGGGCCGGCGAGCACTGCGGCGCGTTCAGCACCGAAGAGCCAACCGGAGCCGATGATCGACCCGAGGCCGACGGCGGTCAGCGCCGTCGTGCCGAGGGTCCGGCGGTAATTGGAGTTCGAACCCTGTTCGGTACTCAAAGCCCCGGATCTCCTTTGCTTTCTAACTCCCCCACGGCAGGACACAAACCGCGCCATCGTACGAGCGATTTGGCCGACTTGATTCCGCCTAAGGGCTCTGACCTGGGGCTATGTGAGTTTTACAACAGTAAGGAGAGGTGGGGGAATCTAGACGAAACTCGGACAAAGGCCGCAGTTCCTACTCGCTGGTACGGACCAGCGGCCAGGGCCGTGACGCTGACTCGCGAGTCAGTTCACACGTGGTTCACGCCTACTTCACCGGGAGGTGGTAAGCGACCCGGAACCGCTCGGCGAGCATGACCACGTCGGCCGTCTCCACCGGGCAGCCGCCCGCGAAGTACGTCCGGGAGACCACCAGCACACAGTGGCCGGGCACCCCGCCCAGCGCGAGCGTCTCCTCGGCCAGCCCCGGGCGGGCGCCGACCTCCTCGGTGACGTTGTCCACGATCAGGTCGATGGCGGCCATCCGCTCGACCACCCCGCGCCCCGCCAGCGGCCCCTCCTCGGGCAGCATCACGGGCGTACGGCCGGTGATCGCCAGGGGCTCCCAGGAGGTGGAGAGCATGGTCGGCTCGCCGCCGGAGCGGAAGAGATAGTCCGTGCGCATCACGCGGTCGCCGGGCCCGATCCGCAGCCGCCGGGCGACGGCGGCGTCGGCCACGCCCTGCTCGCTGCGGGACTCCCAGGTGCCCTTGACCCGGTCGTCCGCCTGCTCCTGGCGGAACGGCGTGGACTCCCCCACCGCGCGGTACCCCGTACGCACCACGGCACGCGGCACGGGCTGCTCCCGGACGTACGTACCCGACCCGGAACGGCCCTCGACGAGCCCCTCGGCCATCAGGACCTTGCGGGCCTCCAGGGCGACGGTGTCGGAGACCCCGTACTGCTCACGGATCCGGGCCTGGGAGGGAAGGCGGGTGTGCGGCGGCAGCTCACCCGCGACGATTTTCTGCCGGAGATCGCCGGCGACGCGAAGGTATGCGGGCTGGTCACCGAAGGCCACGTCCACTCCCAAGGGGTTGACAGTCCGCAACAGCTTGGCAACCGAAGGTTGCGGTCCGCAACTCTAGGCCAAGGAATCACCGGATGTGGTGAATTGCAGCTCAGCGGTGCGTAGGTGAGATCGCCGGGCACATGCGAGGAGCATTCACCGGCGGCAGTTCCGCATCTATGCGGGAATGAGGGGCAAGTCTCCATAAAAGGCTCCTCGCCGGCGATCCCGCGCCGCGCGCCACGCCCGGTCGCTACGGTGGGGCCATGACCGCACTGCCCGACTGGATGCGCCCACCGCGTGCGGAAGGCTGGTTCGCGGAGGACCTGGACAACCTCCCCGAGGCACCTCGCCACACCGAGCTGATCGATGGAGCCCTTGTATTCATGATGTCGCCCCAGCGCTGGTGGCACGGAGAGATCGTCACCGACCTCAACCTCGCCCTCAGGGCACAATCTCCGGCAGGCTTCACGATCGGGCGGGAGATGACCATCCGCCTCGACGAGCGAAACCGGCCCGAACCGGATCTGCTGGTGACGACGGCCGAGTTCAACGGAGACCGCACCTGGTTCACCCCGGACGAGGTACAGCTCGTCGTCGAGGTCGTCTCCCCCGAGTCCGCCCACCGTGACCGCATGGTCAAGCTCCACAAGTACGCCGAGGCGGGCATTCCCCACTACTGGTGCGTCGAGGACGAGGGCGGAGCCCCCGTCGTCCACGTCTACGAGCTCGACGAGCCCACCCGCACCTACGCCCCCGCCGGCATCTTCCGCGGCACCCTCAAGCGCCCGGTGCCGTTCGAGGTGAGCCTGGACCTGGACGGGCTCGTCCCGCCCCGGCGCGCCTGATCGCAGGAGGGGCCGGGCTCCCCGAGCCCGGCCCTTTCCACGTCGCGGCACGGCTCGCGTTGTGTACACATGGCACACTCGGTACGCTTGAGCGCATGACGCAGCCGCTGCCCATAGAGTCCATCCGTGACGTGCGCGCCCACCTGGCGGAAGTCGTGGAGCGTGCGGACCGCGACGACGTGCCCACGGTGATCACGCGCCGGGGCAAGCAGGTCGCCGCCGTCGTGTCGATCGAGGTCCTGCGCAAGTACCAGGAGTGGGAAGAGCGCGAGATCAACCGGATCATCGACGAGCGCATGGCGAACTCCTCGCCGGGTATCCCCATCGAGGACGTCATGAGGGAGACGCTGACGCGCAGTGAGTGACTACCGCACCGTCTTCCGGCCCGAGGCGCAGGCCGAGCTCCGCAAGATCCCGCGGGACATGGCCCTCCGCATCCTGGCCAGGCTGACCGAGCTGGAGAGCGACCCCCTGGGGTTCAACACCACGGCTCTCGTCTCTCAGCCCGACCGGCGCCGCCTCCGGGTGGGCGATTACCGCGTGATCTACACGATCGACAACGGCGAACTGATCGTGTGGGTGGTACACATCGCGCACCGTTCCACCGTGTATGGCGCCTGAACGCGTGAGGGGCCGGACTCCCCGAGTCCGGCCCCTCAGCGCATCGCGGCGTCCGATCAGACGTTGAAGCGGAACTCCACCACGTCGCCGTCGGCCATCACGTACTCCTTGCCCTCCATGCGGGCCTTGCCGGCGGAGCGGGCCTCGGCCACGGAGCCGGTGGCGACCAGGTCCTCGAAGGAGATGACCTCGGCCTTGATGAAGCCCTTCTGGAAGTCGGTGTGGATCACACCGGCCGCCTCGGGGGCCGTGGCGCCCTTCTTGATCGTCCAGGCGCGGGACTCCTTGGGGCCGGCCGTCAGGTAGGTCTGGAGGCCCAGGGTGTCGAAGCCGACGCGGGCCAGCGTGGCCAGGCCGGGCTCCTCGGCGCCCACGGACTGGAGCAGCTCCATGGCGTCCTCCTCGTCCAGCTCGGCGAGGTCCGCCTCCAGCTTGGCGTTGAGGAAGATGGCCTCGGCCGGGGCGACCAGCGCGCGCTGCTCGTCCTTGAAGGCGTCGTCCGTCAGCTCGTCCTCGTCGACGTTGAAGACGTAGAGGAACGGCTTGGTGGTGAGCAGGTGGAGGTCGTGGAGGAGCTCGGCCTTCTCGGAGCCCTGGACGATGCCGGCCGAGAAGAGGGTGGTGCCCTCCTCCAGGAGGGCCTTGGCGGCCTCGACCGCCGCCACCTTGGGGGCGACGTCCTTCTTGATCCGCATCTCCTTCTGGAGGCGCGGCAGGACCTTCTCGATGGTCTGGAGGTCGGCCAGGATCAGCTCGGTGTTGATGGTCTCGATGTCGTCCTTCGGCGAGACCTTGCCGTCGACGTGGACGACGTTCTCGTCCTTGAAGGCGCGGATGACCTGGCAGATCGCGTCCGACTCGCGGATGTTCGCCAGGAACTTGTTGCCCAGGCCCTCGCCCTCGGAGGCGCCGCGCACGATGCCCGCGATGTCGACGAAGTCGACGGTGGCCGGCAGCACCCGCTGCGAGCCGAAGATCTCCGCGAGCTTGGTGAGCCGGGCGTCCGGGACGCCGACGACGCCCACGTTGGGCTCGATGGTGGCGAACGGGTAGTTGGCCGCCAGGACGTCGTTCTTGGTCAGGGCGTTGAACAGGGTCGACTTGCCGACATTGGGCAGACCGACGATTCCGATCGTGAGCGACACGTGACGACTTCCCGTTTGTTCCGTAGGAGCGAGGGGTTCGCGCCCCGTGACGCGCCCGGTCCACCAGTCTACGGGTCCGGTCGCGCACGGTCCCCGCACGGAGGATGGCCCGAACACACGGCCAAGCCGGTGGTACCGGCGTGTCCAAGGCCGGATTCCACGACCGCCCGCACCTAGTTTGGTCGCGTGGAGCAACCCAGCACGCGCATCCCCCAGCGCAAGGTGCGGCGCGGGTCCCCCGTGCCCCGCCCCGCCGTGCCCGTAGGACAGAGCCGCGGTGACGCCTCGCAGCGTCCCCGCCGCCCGGCCGCCCCCCTGGTGCGGCGCCTGCCCCCGCCCCGCCTCACCGGGCTCGGCGGCGGGCTGCTCACCACCGTCGCGATGGTGGGCGTCGGCGCCTTCGACGCGGCCTTCCTGGGCGGCTCGCCCCGCGTCTACGGCGTCTTCTTCGTGATCGCCAGCGCCGTCTGCGCCCTGTGGGTGCGCCCGGCCGAGCTGATGGCCGCGCCCGTGAGCGTGCCGATCGCGTACGCGGCCGGCGCGGTGCCCGTCAGTGACGGTGCGGGCGGCCTCGGCAGCCGGCTGATGAGCCTGGTGACGATGCTGTCGCTGAGCGCCGGCTGGCTCTACGCGGGCACCCTGCTGGCCGCGCTGATCGCGCTCGTCCGGCGGATCGCGCTGGTCAAGCTGCGGCAGCGGGCCCGGCGGGAACAGCGGCAGCGGCCATCGCGGCCCCCACGATCCCCGCGTCGTTCTCCAGCTCGGCCGGAACGACCTCGGCGCTGACGCCCTCGATCAGCGGCAGGAACTTCCCCGCCTTCCGGCTGACCCCGCCGCCGATCACGAACAGCTCGGGCGAGAAGAGCATCTCCACGTGTGCCAGATAGCGGCCCACGCGCTTGGCCCAGCGGCTCCAGCTGAGGTCCTCGTCCTCCTTGGCGCGCGTGGAGGCGCGGGTCTCGGCGTCGTGGCCGCGCAGCTCCAGGTGGCCGAGCTCGGTGTTGGGCACCAGCCGGCCGTCGACGAAGAGGGCGCTGCCGATGCCGGTGCCGAAGGTCAGCACGATCACCGTGCCGCGGCGTCCGCGCCCGGCGCCGAACCGCATCTCGGCCAGCCCGGCCGCGTCCGCGTCGTTGAGCACGGTCACCGGGGTGCCGAGCCGCTCGCCGAGCAGCCCGGCCGCGTCCCGGCCGATCCACTCCGGGGCGACGTTCGCCGCCGTGCGGGTCGTACCGCCGACCACCACGCCGGGGAAGGTCACCCCGACCGGCCCGTTGGGCGTGCCGAAGTGGGCGACGACCTCATGGACGCCGTCGGCGACCGCGTCCGGGGTGGCCGGACGCGGCGTGAGCACCTTGTACCGCTCCTGTACGAGCGCGCCGCGCCCCGGGTCGACCGGGGCGCCCTTGATGCCGGATCCGCCGATGTCCACGCCGAATACGTCCATGCCCAGCAGCGTAGGCGCGGGCGGCGCTGATCACCCCTCGGTGACGGCGGCCTTCGCCTCGGCCCGCAGGTCGCGGCGGAGCTCCTTGGGCAGGGAGAAGGTGATGGACTCCTCGGCGGCCTTGACGGTCTCGACGTCGCTGTAGCCGCGCTGCGCCAGCCACTCCAGGACGCCCTCGACGAGGATCTCGGGGACGGAGGCACCGGAGGTCACGCCGACGGTGCTCACGCCCTCCAGCCAGGCCTCGTCGATCTCCTCGGCGTAGTCGACCAGGTGGGCGTCGCGGGCGCCGGCGCCGAGCGCGACCTCGACCAGGCGGACGGAGTTCGAGGAGTTCTTCGACCCGACCACGATGACCAGGTCCGCCTCGGCGCCCATCCGCTTCACCGCGATCTGGCGGTTCTGCGTGGCGTAGCAGATGTCGTCGCTGGGCGGGCTGAGCAGGTTGGGGAACTTGCCCTTGAGGGCGTCGACGGTCTCCATGGTCTCGTCCACCGACAGCGTGGTCTGGGACAGCCACACGACCTTGTCCGGGTCGCGGACCTCGACCTTGGCCACGTCGTCCGGCCCGTCCACGAGCGTGATGTGGTCCGGGGCCTCGCCGCTGGTGCCGATGACCTCCTCGTGGCCCTCGTGGCCGATCAGGAGGATGTCGTAGTCCTCCTTGGCGAAGCGGACGGCCTCCTTGTGGACCTTGGTCACCAGCGGGCACGTGGCGTCGATGGTGGCGAGCTTCCCGCGCGCCGCCTCCTCGTGGACGACCGGGGCGACGCCGTGCGCGGAGAAGATCACGATGTTGCCCTCGGGCACCTCCGCCGTCTCGTCGACGAAGATCGCGCCCTTCTTCTCCAGCGTCTTCACCACGTACTTGTTGTGCACGATCTCGTGCCGTACGTAGACCGGGGCGCCGTACTGCTCCAGGGCCTTCTCGACGGCGATCACGGCACGGTCCACGCCCGCGCAGTAGCCACGGGGGGCGGCGAGCAGAACCTTGCGGGCGGGGGTAGCTGTCATGCGGTCCATCGTAAGGGCCCGGTACCACCGGCGTGGCCCGCCCGCCGCCCGGCCGGGGCGCCCGAATACTGGGCCCATGGCCGGACCCTCCCCCGCAGCCGGCGGCGGCTCCCTCCGCCGGACGCTCTCCTTCCGCGACCTGGTCGTCTACGGCCTGCTGTTCATCGCCCCCATGGCGCCGGTGGGTGTCTTCGGCACCCTCGCGGCGAAGGCGCACGGGGCCGTCGCGCTGGTCTACGTGGTGGCGACGGCCGCGATGGCGTTCACGGCGTACTCCTACGCGCAGATGGTGCGCGTCGCCCCGCGGGCCGGCTCGGTCTACACGTACGCGCGGGTCGGCCTCGGCGAGACCGCCGGGTTCGTCGCCGGCTGGATGGCGATGCTCGACTACCTCCTCATCCCCGCGGTCGCCTATCTCTTCTCCGGCATCGCCCTCCACGCCCTCGTCCCGTCCGTGCCCTCGTGGGTGTGGACCGCCGTCGCCGTGGTCGTGACGACGGGCCTCAACCTCACCGGCGTACGGGCCGCCGCGCGGGCCGGCTCCCTGGTGCTGGCCCTGGAGGTCGCGGTGCTGGTCGTCTTCGTCGCCGCGGCCTGTGTCGCGCTGGCCGAGGACGGCCCCCGCCGCGGCTGGCTGGCGCCGCTGACCGGCGAGGGCGGCTTCGACGCCGCGGCGGTCATCGGCGCGGTCTCGGTGGCGGTCCTGTCCTACCTGGGCTTCGACGCGATCGCCTCGTTCGCCGAGGAGGCGGCGGGCGGCTCGGAGAAGGTGGCGCGCGCCGTCGTCACGTGCCTGGCGCTGGCGGGCGTGCTCTTCGCGGCGCAGACCTACCTCGCGGCGCTCCTGGCGCCGATGACGCCCGCCGATCTCGCCGCCCGGCCGGGCACCCAGGGGGCGGCCTTCTACGAGACGGTCGACGCGGCGACCGGCACCTGGCTCCACGACCTGGTGGCGGTCAGCAAGGCGATCGGCGCCGCGTTCGCCGCGCTGGCGGGGCAGGCGGCCGCGGGCCGGCTCCTCTTCGCCATGGCCCGCGACCGGCGGCTCCCCGCCGCCCTGGCGAAGGTCGACCGCGGCTCGGGCGTGCCCCGGACCGCCGTGCTGGGCGCGGCGCTGGTGACGCTGCTGGCCGCCGTGTGGGCGGCCCGGCGGGACGACGGCCTGGACCGCCTGGTGTCCGTCGTGGACATCGGGGCCCTGACGGCCTTCGGGCTGCTGCACGCGTCGGTGATCGGCTGGTTCGCGGTCCGGGGGCGCGGGCGGGAGGTCGGGGTGGTGCGGCACGTGATCGTGCCGGTGCTGGGGCTGATCGTGGTGGTCGCGGTCATCGCCGAGGCGGCGCCGGCGGCGCGGCTGGTGGGGGTGGTGTGGCTGGTGGCCGGGCTGCTGGTGCTGGGGGTACGACGGGTGGCGGCCGTGCGGGGGGCCTGACGCGCCCCGGGCCCGGCAGGGGCACCGAGCCTCAGCCGGCAGGGGCACCGAGCCTCAGGGGGCGCCCCTCCGGCCGGCCCCCGGCCGATACGCTCGCCCCATGGCCCAGACCACCTCGCCCGACGCCCCCCTCCCCGTAGGCCAGGTCTCGCGCCTCATCGGCGGGTGGATCGACCGCCTCGGCGCCGTCTGGGTCGAGGGGCAGATCACCCAGCTCTCCCGCCGCCCCGGCGCCGGCGTCGTCTTCCTGACGCTGCGCGACCCGTCCCACGACGTCTCGCTGTCCGTGACCTGCTACCGGGCCGTCTTCGACCGCGTGGCCGACGTCGTCTCCGAGGGTGCCCGGGTCGTGGTGCACGCCCGCCCGGAGTGGTACGCGCCGCGCGGCCAGCTGTCGCTGCGCGCCGCCGAGATCCGGCCGGTGGGCGTCGGCGAGCTGCTGGCCCGGTTGGAGCAGCTGAAGAAGTCCCTGGCGGCCGAGGGGATCTTCGACGCGGACCGCAAGCGGGCGTTGCCGTTCCTGCCGCAGCTGATCGGCCTGGTGTGCGGCCGGGCGTCCGCGGCCGAGCGGGACGTGCTGGAGAACGCCCGGCACCGCTGGCCGGCGGTCCGGTTCGAGGTGCGCAACGTCCCCGTGCAGGGCGTCCACGCGGTGCCGGCCGTCATCGACGCGGTCCGGGAGCTGGACGCCCACCCGGAGGTGGACGTGATCGTGGTGGCGCGGGGCGGCGGCAGCGTCGAGGACCTGCTGCCGTTCTCGGACGAGCAGCTGGTCAGGGCGGTCTCGGCGTGCCGGACGCCCGTCGTGTCGGCGATCGGGCACGAGCCGGACACCCCGCTGCTCGACCTGGTCGCGGATCTGCGCGCCTCCACGCCGACGGACGCGGCGAAGCGCGTCGTACCGGACGTGGGCGAGGAGCTCACCCGGGTGCGGCACCTGCGCGACCGGGCCCGGCGCTCGGTGACGGCGCACCTGGACCGCGAGGAGCGCGGCCTGGCGGCGGCGCGGGCGCGGCCGTGCCTGGAGCGGCCGGGGCGGATGGTGGACGAGCGCGCCGAGCAGATCGACGCGCTCACCGACCGGGCCCGCCGCACGCTGGGGCACCTGCTGGACCGGGCCCACTCGGAGCTCACCCACACCCACGCGCGCGTGGTGGCACTGTCCCCGGCGGCGACGCTGCGCCGCGGCTACGCGGTGCTCCAGCACGCGGACGGGCGGGTGGTCCGGGCGGCGGACGAGGTGGAGCCGGACGAGGAGCTGCGGGCGCGGGTCGCGGAGGGCGCCCTCACGGTGCGGGCCGTGGCCCCGCCCCCCGCATAGGCTGTCGGGCATGGCGACGACGACACCGGACGGGAACGCGGACGCGCTGGGCTACGAGCAGGCCCGGGACGAGCTGATCGACGTGGTGCGCAGGCTGGAGGCCGGCGGCAGCACGCTCGAGGAGTCGCTGGCGCTGTGGGAGCGCGGCGAGGAGCTGGCGCGGATCTGCGGCCGCTGGCTGGACGGCGCCCGGGCGCGCCTGGACGCGGCGCTGGCCCGGGAGGAGGCCGAGGAGCAGGGCGGGGAACGAGGCCAGGGCGCCGCCAACGGCGATTAAACCCGGGGCGGTTGTGACGTCCGTCCCACCCGGGCCCATTTAGTTGAAATTTCACATACCGATTCCTACAGTGGTGGCATGACTTTCGCTCTTGACTCCGCCGCCCAGGACCTCCTCTTCCGCGAGGCCCACACCGCCAACACCTTCTCCGACGAGCAGGTCTCGGACGAGCAGGTCCAGGCGATCTACGACCTGATCAAGCTCGCCCCCACCGCCTTCAACCAGTCGCCGCTGCGCGTCGTGCTGGTCCGCTCCGCCGAGGCCCGCGAGCGCCTGATCCCGCTGATGGCCGAGGGCAACCAGGCCAAGACGGCCGCCGCCCCGCTGGTCGCCATCCTCGCCGCGGACAACGAGTTCCACGAGGAGCTGCCGGCCCTGATGCCGCACTTCCCGCAGGCCAAGGACCTCTTCTTCAGCGAGCGCCCGGTCCGCGAGGGCTCCGCCGCGATGAACGCCGCCCTCCAGGCCGGCTACTTCATCCTCGGCGTCCGCGCCGCCGGCCTGGCCGCCGGCCCGATGACCGGTTTCGACTTCGGCGCCGTGCAGAAGGAGTTCCTGGACGGCGACCACACCCCGCTGATGATCATCAACATCGGCAAGCCGGGCGCGGACGCCTACCGTCCGCGCTCGCCGCGCCTGTCCTACGAGCAGGCCGTGACCACCGTCTGACGACGGCGGCACACCGGCACCACGGCGGGGGGGGGGGGGGGGGGGGGGGGGGGGGGGGGGGGGGGGGGGGGGGGGGGGGGGGGGGGGGGGGGGGGGGGGGGGGGGGGGGGGGGGG
>NZ_JBWKFM010000035.1:0-71958 GCF_056434285.1 Streptomyces sp. NPDC044063 | reverse complement strand
CATCGATGTTCGCCACCCCGCCGCCCTGCGGACGGACCCGCGCCGCAGGCAGCAACGGCTTCACCAACGGCCACAAACCGCCAGGAACAATCCAGTCCCACCGCCCGCTCCCCATGCCCACACCAACGGACAACAGCCATGTAGGACACGGTCTAAGCGCTTGGCCGAGGCGAGAGACTCCTTCGGGCGAGGGTGCTGGCGATCAACTCGACGGCAACCTGGAACGCTTGATGACACACAGATGAGTGGGTGGCGAACCCGCCGGTCAGCGGCGCGTGCTGCGGGGACAGCGCGAGGACGGCAAACAACGTTCAACAGGCCATCGCACGACCGCTCGCCGCCGTGGCCGCTCGGCGCAGCCCGGGCGCTGCGCCGAGCGCGGGCCAAAAAAGGTCCTCTGCTATCTGCTGGGCCATCACAGACCCTGCGCCGCACCGCATAACCACGCAACTACCTAAGGGTGGTGCGCTCGCATCCCCCGAAGAGCAAGCGGCAGCCTGATCCATCGTCACCATTCTGTAACCACACGTCACGCAACCGTGATCTTGATTACATCCCCAAAAGTGCCACTACGTCGGATTTTAGCGATATGACCTGTCCGTACATCCGTCAGACCCGCACAGGAGTGAGTAAAGTTCACTCCGAGTCGCGCGATGATCACGCAATGGACTCAGACCCTCTTCCTGAAGCTAGCAGACCCTGCTGGATGCACTTCACACGAACGGTCACTTATGGGCGCCCGTCCGCCCTCTAAGTTCCGAAAAACTCGGCGATGGGGTTCGATAAAGCAGGCGGGAACGATTCACAAAGTGATTACTGACCAGTTTTTTTGGGGGGATACTCAATGGAAAAATCTCGAATTCGTGCTGCTTTAGTGAGCGCAATGGCAATACTTACTGTCAGCGCACTGTCCACTCCTGCTGCTCACGCCGATGTTCCTGATTCGCGGAACTATTGGAGTGAGGAGGCTTGTACTTGGCCCAGCGATTCACAGTTCAAGCTCCACCTGTATTACAACTCTTGGCGAGACGGGGCCTATCGAAACTTCGGGTATAGCGTCTGGAATTTTGGCGACGTCGCTCCTGGAGGCAGCCCAGATCACTACTCTTACAAATTCTGCCTCACTGGCGCGCACGGGAGCCCTGGTTCGGGTCACGATGTAAAGAATGCAGCGGCATCTGCAGGCAATGACCACGCGAGCTACAACGCACTTATCTATGTGAACCAAGGATACAAGGGCGACGTAGACCGCCTTGGCGCAATCTCGTACGTATCGCGGCTACACTACACGTTCAACAACAACGCATCCTTTCAGTGGATGAGCTAATAGCCAGCATGGTGATGACGAAGCGGTCTAGATGTCGCTTCGTCATCACCATGTACCGCTAACTACTGCGCTGGTTCAAGACGCAATAGATTAGCTACGTTCCAAGACTCGGCAGCAAAAAACTAAGGCCCAAAGCCGCAAGCTGTAAACGAAATACGGACTTTGCCTTAGTTGAGAGATCGGTACTACTTACCTTGCGCCAGACACAGCTCATTCCAGCGATAAGGGCGATTGCCGCAGCTTCTCTGCTCGTAACAGCAGTCGCTGCCTGTTCATCCGAGGAAGCGTCAGAATCCGACCGTCCTCCGTTGCCTGCAAAGAAATTCAATGCTTCCAACCCAGCCACCTGGACTTTGCCCATCGAGGCGTATCTTCCCACGGATGATGAAGCAAAGCAGATTCTTCGCGCTAAAACTGCGCTTACTGCCGACTGCATGAAGTCGTTTGGCTTCACGTGGCACGCGGCTCCAGAACTTCCGAAGCTTGGGCCCAAGTCCCTCACCGACTGGCGCTACGGGGTCCACGATATAGAGCTTTCAAAGAAGCGCGGCTACAAGCCTGACGCAGCGGAACAGGAAGCATACGACAAAGCCGTGGACGAGGGCGCTGTCGACGGTACGACCAGTCAAGGAACTGACTCTCAGATTCTACTGGGCCGGACCGACGTAGCAGGAGGAAAGAAAGTTCCAGAAGGCGGGTGCGCCGGCCAAGCTAAGCGAAACGTGACTGGCAAGGAATCCGAGTTTTCGGAGGCTGCACAAAAAATCAGTCGTGAATCATTCACAAGGTCAAAGCAATCGCCTGAAGTTGTCAAGACCTTCGAGCAGTGGTCTGCATGTATGAAGAAGAATGGCTACTCATACAAAGAGCCCTTGGATGCGAGTGACGATCGTCGCTTTTCTTCCAAAGATGTATCTCAGCTCGAGATTGAAACCGCTACGACTGATATAACCTGCCGCAAGCGCTTCAATGTAGCGAAGGTTTGGTTTGAAGCTGAAGTGAAACTGCAGAACGCTGATATCGAGAAGCATGCTGAAGAGTTGAGTAAGGCTCGCAAGGATCTCGATGCCAGCATCAAAAAGGCTGCCCGTGTCCTGACGAAAAGCCGGTAGAGCAGAGCTGGCATGAATCAGACAATACGCATTCCCTCTGTGATGAAAAAGGGGCCGTCTCATAAACGGTCTCATCTGGCCAGGCGACGCCGAGTGTTGCTCACCGTTGGCATCGGTTCAGTCATTCTTGCTGGGGCCGGAGCAGGAGTGGCTGCATTTATCAAATCTCCTGCCCAAGTCGCGGCTGAGACGTCAGCTCCTCCTCCAGATGTACTCACAGCCCCTATTGAGAGGAAAGCCCTTTCTGACAGCATTATCACGCGAGGCAAAGTTGTGTCTGGCCAGTCTGTTGATGTCAGTTCTGGTGGGCCGGCGGGTAAGGATGCCGGGCGGGCGGTCGTCACCAAAGTAAAGGTGAACGCGGGAGACCGCATTTCTTACAGTCAAGTTCTTCTTGAAGTGTCGGGACGTCCCATTATCGTGCTTCAAGGGCCCTTGCCAGCCTATCGAGATCTCAAACCGGGTAGTCAAGGCGAAGATGTGGCTCAGCTTCAGCGGGCGCTCGCATCTGCCGGCTATTCCTGCGGCACAGACTCTTTTGGTACGTTTGGGTCTGGGACGACCAATGCTGTGACTGCCTTCTATAGATCACTGGGATATAAGCCTGTTTCTTACGATGGTGAAGTTCCCGTAAAGCCTTCAGGTAAAGAACCTGCCGCGCCAGGGGAAAAACATTCGTCCAGAGCAAAGACGGGACCCGTTGTTCCACTGTCTGAGATTATTTACGTGCGTTCTTTTCCCGCTCGAGTAGATACAGTGTCCGCCAAGGTAGGGGCCAGCGCCGGAGAAAAACTACTTTCGCTCTCTTCAGGCAAGCTGGTCGTTGAGGGAACAGTTGCACCATACGAGAAATCTCGAGTGCGCGCGAATCAGACCGTCCAAATAGTGTCCGAGAGCACAGGTCAGCAAGCAACCGGGACAGTTGTAGCAATTGCTGACGCTCCTGCCAAGCCCCAAAAGGGAGATCAGCAGCAAGCAAGCGAGGGATACGCCATACAAATTACTCCTGACAAGGAACTGCCGACCAGCCTATCTGGTCAGGAAGTCCGGCTCACCATCGCAGCGACCTCATCGAAAGGTGAGGTGCTAGCCGTTCCCTCCTCTGCTATCTCTGCAGGTGCCGATGGGCAAACCACTATTACCGTACAAAAAGGCAAGGAAGAGCGACGCATCTCCGTAAAGACAGGCATGTCTGGTGACGGATTCATCGAAGTCCATCCGCTCGAAGGCGCAAACCTCAAACCCGGCGACAGAGTGATCGTTGGTAACAACTCCCAGGACCATCAAGGCGAACGGTAATGCATGAACTGGGGCGCCCTGTCATCGAATTTCGCGGAGTAGGACTAACATACCCTGGCCCTCCTCCCGTTAAAGCTCTGAGGCCTTGCGATCTCATCATCAGCAGGGGCGAATATGTGACAGTTGTAGGGCCTTCCGGCTCAGGAAAGTCCACATTCCTGAATATCGCTGGTCTGCTGGACATACCGACCGACGGCAAGTATTTCCTCGATGGGATCGATACAAGTGCCGCCTGCGATGCACAGCGCACCAGCCTCCGAGGCACTCGCATCGGCTTTATCTTCCAGACGTTTCATCTATTGCCGCATCGAAGCGCTCGCGAGAACGTTGAACTGGGAATGCTGTATCAGAAGGTTCCCAGGAGGAAAAGGAAGCGGCGCGCGGAGCGTGTCCTGAGTAGAGTTGGTCTTTCTCACCGAGCAGACGCGCTGCCAACGCGTCTTTCTGGTGGTGAGCGACAGCGCGTAGCAATAGCTCGGGCACTTGTTGCGGAGCCGTCTCTACTCCTGTGCGACGAGCCCACGGGGAACCTCGATTCAGCGACAGCCGCAGCTGTTCTCGACCTATTAGATACCTTGCATCAAGATGGTATGACGACGGTAGTAATCACCCACGATGCACAAGTTGCTGCACGGGGGCAGCGGACTGTATCTATTCGTGATGGGGTTCTGACCGAAGCGCCGGTCATGAGGAAGACATCATGAGATCTCCAGTTATTCTTCGACGACGCAGGACACACCTGCGCGGAATAAAGAGATCGTCTCTTTCGATACCTGACCTCGTATCGGAATCCTTGGCAGGGGTTCTACAACGCCCTGCGCGTTCTGCTTTGACTGCCTTGGGCACTGTTCTAGGCGTCGGTTCCTTCATAGCCGTATTGGGAATTACTGGAACTGCAGCATCACAAATTGATGGCAGGTTTAACGAGCTGACAGCCACCGAGGTCACAGTCGAAGACTCGGGCGGCAGCGACACTGGAAATGTCGCCCTCGCTTTTCCGGAAGACGCCGATAGTCGCATTTCTAAGCTGAATGGCGTCACCGGTGCCGGCGTCTACTGGACGGTTCGGTTGTCAGCCCAGCAGACTGTTCGTTCAGCACCTATAGGCTCGGCCAACGCTGCGGATGCTCAGACTCAGGTTGTGGCAGCTTCACCAGGTGTCCTCACGGCCGTGAAACCACAGTTCTCGCAGGGCCGCGGCTTCAACGCATTCCACAGCGCCAATCGTGAGCGTGTGGCTGTCATAGGGGCAGCCACAGCTGCCAGGCTCGGGATTACAACCCTGCGGACTCACCCTGCTGTCTTCATTGGAAATACGGCCTTCTCGGTGATCGGAATCCTGGAAGACGTAAACCGCAAACCTGATTTTCTGCTCTCGGTTCTAGTTCCCAGGACTACGGCAGAGCATGTATGGGGTCCACCTAACGGCCAGCGAGCTAAGATGATCATCTCCACGCAATTGGGGGCCGCATCTCAGATCGCTGAAGAATCTTCTGCAGCTCTGCGTCCAGATCATCCCGAATATTTCAGAGCTATCCCGCCACCCACCCCTAAAGCTCTGAGGTCTGGGGTAGGTAACGACCTGGCACAGCTCTTCCTGTTGCTCGCCGGAGTGTGTCTAGTAATAGGCACTGTTGGTATTGCTAATACGACCCTTGTGGCTGTTATGGAACGTACAGGAGAGATCGGTCTCCGTCGAGCCCTAGGGGCCCGCGGGATCCACATTACTGCCCAGTTTCTTGCAGAGTCAGCTGCGCTCGGGCTCTTGGGTGGCCTCGTCGGTACGTCTTTGGGGACCGTTACAGTGGTCGTCGTTTCAGCTATCCGGGAGTGGACACCAGTAATCAATTCCTGGGCGATTGCTGCAGCACCTGTTCTAGGGCTTGGGACTGGTCTGCTCGCTGGCTTGTATCCGGCTTGGCGGGCTTCACGCGTCCCTCCAGCGGAAGCCCTTCGCAGATGAACATACGAGCCGGCACGGCCGACCTTGCGGCCTATGCCACTGCAGCTTTATCCACGAGTTTACTGGCTCGTAACGAGACGGCCCGAGCACCGTTTCAATTGTTGCGGGTCGGATGTCGCAAGATGTGCGGCAGCGTTAGGGAAGAAGGGGGAAGTAGTGAAATTCCGAAGAACTCGGGCGTCATTAGCCACCGCGGTGGTGATTGCGGCGTTTTCAACACTTGTGCAACCGATCGCCGTTGCTGATCAAGCAACGCCAACGAATTCCACGAATAAATACCTGCAGGACACGATCTCGGGAGCGCAGCGCAGAAACGTTCTCGGCAAGGGGTGGGACAAATCTAAGGACAAAGCGTGGACCACGTCCGCCGACGCCGACGGTTTCCACATCCTTGTCGCAGACAAAAAGGCCGGCTACGCATGGCGCACCGCAGCGTCACTTAAGGAGCCCGGGTTTGATGCTGATATGTGGGTCGGCAACGCCTGTGTGACTGGCTCTGGTGAACGGGCCATGGTTGCTTACGCCCCACGGGCGTTCACCAACAACCCTGAGCTGATGGCTCGCGGCGCCTTCACCGCCATCGTTGACCTCTCCTCCGGTGAAGTCACCAAGCTTGATCGTCAGGCGTCGCTGGCATACTTCAGTCCTGGCTGTGGTACTGGCGAGAGTGCCGTGTTCACCCAGGCAGGAGGTGAAGATAAGAACGCCACTCGGCTGATCAAAGTCGATGCAGCAGCTCACCGGATGGAGCAGCCGATTGAGGTGAAAGGACAGGTCGCCTCGGCAGTTCCAGTAGGGGACAGCATCGTCGCGGCCACATCTGCGAGTGTGGTGAAGATCGACAAGTCTGGTCGCCAGACGCCGATCGCCCGAACCAACCATATGCCTTTCCTCCTCAAGCCTGATGCGGAGGGCGGGGTCGTCTACATGGACCGGGCATCCACTGCACGGGGTGAGGTCAAGCGGCTCGGCTCAGCTGACCTCGCGAGGCAAGACATGAGGAAAGCCAAGCCGACAGTGCTCGCGAAGGGTGCCCTGTCGCGGATGGATCTTTCCAGCAGCGCTGATGGGCATGTGTTCATCACGGGCGAAACTAAGCCTGCAGCAAAGATGCCCAAAGCCGTTCAGCGGCGGGCGGATGCTCCAAAGGAGTCTGTTGTCACCACACGTGGTGAGGCGCTTGTCTCAAGAACGGCGTGGGCTGACAGGGAGGACTCCCGCGTACGCACTTCGGGCAGTCCTTCTGCCGCTCGTCCGGTAGAGATCGGCCTCAAGGTTCTCGGGACCCGTGAGGAACCTCGCTTCAGGGTCACTCCCGGCGAAGTCCCTCTTGGGAATCCGGGGCAAGGGGCAGCACCGTCGCCGGCCCTGAAGATGGCTCCTGCATCCAAGAAGCAGGGTGTCACTCGGTCAGCGGTGTCAGATGAAGACCAGAGGTACTGCTCGGTTCCTCGCAACGATCCCGCCAAGCAGGCACTTCAGCCTAAGCCCAGGCAAGTGGAATGGGCCGTCGACCAGGCCATCACCGGGAATCTCAACAAGCTCGCTGCAAGACCAGAAAATTGGCGGAACCAGGGGATGGCGGCCTACCAGCCGCAAAGCCTCTTCCCACCCGTCCCTCTGGAGGGCGGAGGTCGGATTCCTGCTCAGGTGATGCTCGGTGTCACGGCGCAGGAATCCAACATGTGGCAAGCGTCCCGTGTTGTTGTCCCCGGAGTATCGGGCAACCCCCTGATCGGCAACTACTACGGCATCAAGTATGCAGCCAATGGCCAGCAGAGCGATCCGTGGGGAATCAACTGGGACAAGGCTGACTGCGGCTATGGCGTCACCCAGGTTACCGACGGCATGCGCATGCACGGCAAGGAGAAGGATGGCGAGTCAGCCATGTCGACGCTGCAGCAGCAGGCAGTCGCGCTTGACTACTCCGCCAATATCGCAGCTGGCATCCGCATTCTTGCGGACAAGTGGAACCAGACGCGCAAGGACGGGCTGATCGCCAATAATGGTAAGCCTGAGTACATCGAGAACTGGTACTTCGCGCTTTGGGCTTATAATGCTGGCTATTACCCGAAGAATGAGGCGGATAAGAACGGAGGGATGTGGGGAGTTGGCTTCACCAACAACCCTGCGAACCCTCTGTGGAAGGCGAATCGTACGCCGTTCCTCGAATCTCCGGAAGGGAAAGACGACTACAGGCAGGCGGCACACCCTCAGGACTGGCCCTACCAGGAGAAGGTGATGGGTTGGGCGGCCAGGCCGCTCGAGGCTCTCGAAGCGCCAGGCAAGATGGTCTCCGGCTTCCGTCAGGCCTGGTGGAACTCACCTCAGTACCGTACGGGTATGAAGGCACCTGAAGGTACCTTCTGCACATCGGCCAACCAATGTGATCCGTCAAAAATCGGTCCAAACGACAAGAACGAACCTGGTCTGGGTGCCTGCACACGCGAGGATCTCAAGTGCTGGTGGAATCAGCCAGCCACTTGGAAAAACTGTAGCAAGGGAGAGTGCGGGCAGGAGATTCTTCGCTTCAACGACACTTATGTTGAGGAGCCCTGGGGCGATGCCTATCCGCCAACCTGTAGTACAGAGGGCCTCCCCAGCAACGCATTTATTGTTGATGATGTAGCAGACGAGACCCCCACTCATCGTCCAGGATGCACCCCGGCGAAGAAATCGAGCGGCAAGTTCTCCTTGGACTTTGGCTCCGAGTCTGCGCAAGTAGACCTGCACCAACTAGGTGCCGGCTACGGAGGGCACTTCTGGTTCGCACATACTCGCAAGGATGACCCTGAAGGCCGACGGCTGAAGGTTACCGGCACCTGGGAATTCTCCGAAAAGATCACTAGCGCCGCCAAGGTCTTCGTGCACATACCTGACCATGGTGCTAACGCCCGGCAAGTCACCTATGTAATCGACACCGCTCGCGGCAAGCGCTACCGCACTATCAAGCAGGCGGGCAATGGAAGCTGGATCCCTCTGGGAGCTTTCAAGTTCGACGGAGCCCCCAAGGTTGAGCTCAGCACCATAGCAGAAGACGGCACGGGGGATCTTGATGTTGCCTTCGACGCCGTTGCAGTAGCGCCTGGTGACTACGTAGTCAATACGGTTGATATCAAGCTTCCTGCCGACAACCCAAACGCGCCGGACATCGATTTTCCGGATGAGCCGGCGTCAACTCCTTCAAAGAAGGGGGCAAAGAGCTTTGCCAACCCCAAGAGGAATTGCTCGCCGGTCGACGGAAAAGCCAAGACCTCTCTTTGCATTGAGTTCCGCAAAACCAGCCGCACGGCAAGTCCAGCAAGCCCGAAGAAGTCCATGGCAGCGGTGCCTGGCGACGGCTTTGTCGCTTGGTGTCGCACCTACCATGGGAGACATTTCACTCGATATGAAGGGTGCATCCAAGAGAGCCAAGCTGTAATTGCCCTGGTTACGCAGGATGGCATGCCTCTAGGCAGTGCAACCTTTGCTATCAAGCAAGACATCAAACTGCAACCAAATTCATCTGGATTCAATGAATCCATGTTCTTCGTCCCAATAAAGATCGACGACCAGCTCGGCCCCTTCACTCTCGACTGGGAAGGGATTTGCAAGGGTGCATGCACTAATACAAAGTCTCAGTGGGTCGGATCTCCAACCTGGACATCGTCTACGGATTTGCATTCTGCAGAGGTTTGGCGAAGCCACCAATGGACTGGCACTAAATCTGACGAAATGACCCTCTCTTGGCAAACCGTAGGGATGACCACACGAGGGCAGACCACGACGGCGTCCTGGGACGCGCCAGACTTTAAGATCCGCTGCGACAACCTCGTAGGTGCATCACCTGGCTGCGTATTCCCCGACCATACGCCCACGTTTACGCTTAACACTGCGAAGCACCCGACTGCAGCCGCACTCTACTGGATCCTTCAGGAGAAGCTACCCAGCCACCCTGGGAGCCAGAAACACGGAAAGCCGCTTCATCGTCTTGCCGACGAAAGCATGGCAAAAAAGAACCGGGAAAAGGTCTGCGACTCCAGCTTCACCAAACACCCAGACACTCCTGATACAAGTTGCGATGAATACCCGTTCGCTAAATCCAAGGAGAGTGGCGGACAGCTCAACATAACTTCGGGTAAAGAATGCGTTCAGATGTTCGCGAGTAAAGATGCAAGTGGGTCCTGGCATCTTTCCGATGATGACCGTTATAGCCCTCCGACCTGGAACGAGGTATGCGGTCGCGGCAACATCCCGTCTGGCCAGAATACTGGAGCAGGCGGCGATCTGGGACGCCTCACTACGAAGTTCAGGCTGCTCAATGACGACGCATACTGGGTTGAGGCACCGGGCTTCTCGAGCTGCAACAACACCATCTGTGAGATCAATCTCCAACCCTAGGGAGTCGGGCAGTAATATTTCATAGATCGAAGTGAAACAGAAGCGGGGCAAGTGAAGATACTTGCCCCGCTTTCGCATTTCCTCAAGATTCGACGCGCATGGCCAACAGGGCGCCGTCCTCTGCGTGTTGCCTCGGCAAGGCTAGGCCGAACTCTATTTCCGCAAGTCGAAGGACTGACTGGACAACATCACTGGCCGAGCCGGGCCCCGGGGCCAAACCAACGATTTGCATCACTGGAAGGAATTCATCTGGCTCTACACCAGATCGCAAGTGAGGCAGGTGCGGATCAAACTCACAAAGCACCTGACCATTCAACGCGTGAGCGAAAGAAACACTGCCATCGGCTGTACTTGCTATCGCAACCGACTCAGTTCCCGCAGAAGTTTCTTCGATCACAGCCCTTTGAGCAGCATGAGCTCCCCAGCTTTCCATGGCATACGCCCATCGGCCATACACGCCCGACCGAATTATTGAACCAGCCCCCTCGCCAAACAACTCTTCTTCTTCTGCTTGGGCACGGGTCAGGCGCGTAGTGGTTTCAGGGCTTCCTCCAAGTCGAATGAGGAGAACTTCAGGGCTCAGGTCCCGGGTGAACGAAATGCAGAACCCCTCACGGAAGGCATGAGGAAGCCATCGAAGACCGTCATTTTGCATGAAATCTCCAACCTTGTTTTCCATGGAGCCTATCGGCTAACAATAGCTAACACAATGAGGTAAGTCTGCACGGATGGCCGTGTCAGAGGTGAGAATCAGACGTTCGAACCAGTAAGCTCATTCAGTTTGGTCACGGATCGGGTGAGGGCGGTGTCCGCAACGCACGAGGCTCCTGCGCCCTTACAACGGCTAACACAATGAGGTGTGTTGGTGCTGGTGGCCGTGTCTGGCGGGTGGGTTGAGCGTTGTCCGGCTCGTGGGGGCTTCGCCGTGGATCGTGTCGGATGAGCTGTGGGAGCGGATCGAGCCGCTGTTGCCGAGGAAGGAGCGGCGGTTTCGGTATCCGGGTCGCAGGCCGTTGCCGGACCGGGAGATGCTGTGCGGGATCCTGTACGTGCTGCACACGGGTATCCAGTGGGAGCATCTTCCCCAGGAGCTGGGTTTCGGCTCGGGGATGACGTGCTGGCGTCGGTTGCGGGACTGGAACGAGGCCGGCCTCTGGCAGCGCCTGCACGAGGTGCTGCTGGCGGAGCTGAACGCTGCCGCCCGGCTGGAGTGGTCCCGTTGTGTTGTGGACTCCAGCCATGTCAGGGCGTTAAAAGGGGGATCGCGACGGGCCCGTCGCCGGTCGACCGGGCCCGGCCCGGCTCCAAGCATCACCTGATCACCGACGGGCACGGCACCCCGCTCGCGGTCATCCTGACCGGCGGCAACCGCAATGACGTCACCCAGCTGCTGCCCCTGCTCGATGCCATTCCGCCCGTCAGGGGCCGGCGTGGCCAGCCCCGCCGCAGACCGGAGTCCGTCTTCGCCGACCGCGGCTACGACCACGACTGCTACCGCGAACAGGTCCGGGCCCGTGGAATCCTGCCCGTCATCGCGCGCCGCGGCACACCACACGGCAGCGGACTGGGCGTCTACCGCTGGGTAGTAGAGCGCACATTCGCCTGGCTCCACGGCTTCAGACGCCTACGCATCCGCTGGGAACGACGCGCCGACATCCACGAAGCCCTCCTCAAACTCGCCTGCTGCCTGATCACCCTCAGGCAAATCAATTCATTGTGTTAGCTCCTGTTAAAGGAGTCGAAGTCTCAACCCGCCGGCACAGGAACCTCGTTGGTTCCCTATCCTGCCGCACTCGACCTGCCTCATACCTTGGTCGAGTAGGTCACCATGCCCATCGTCGCCAGCGAGGGTGGCCGCCGCTGCAAACTCCCGCCGCGCTTGCGGGCCCCGGTCGGTCTGGTCTACGTGAGCAGGCACGCACCCTTGCGTGCAACGGCACCAAGAGCGACCGGCTCCCCACACCCACCGAACTCGTCCGGCTGGCCGACCGCAACGACGCCATCATGGGCTCCCCGCACCCTCTGCGCCGCACCCTGCAGGCCAGCCTTCAGCACAACCTGCCCGGCCGGCGCACGCCCTCATGGCACGAGTTCCTCAGCGCAGTGCACACGGCCGTGTGAACCGGCCTGATGATCACAGGCCGCCTCGCGACACACCGTTGTCGGCGGAGAGGGCAGGATTCGAACCTGCGTGGGCATAACCCGACCGTGAGCTGTCGCTCTGGTCCCCGATAAGCCGCTCCGGGCACCTCTCCGTGATCCGTGCCGGTTTCCCGGCCCGTTCACATGACGATCGTCGCAGCCCGTCCTGACAACGGCCTGACGCAGACCTGACACGCCGCCGCCCGGTCGGCGGACTCGTCCGTCCGGGCGATACCGGGCGCGTCGTCGTGGAGTGCGCGGATGCGGGATCGGGTGGTGTCGGCGACGATCGGGAACGTGCCGTGTCACGGCCACATCCCCGAGGAGGAGCCATGCCCCTGCCCGCCCTGACCCCGGAACAGCGCGCGGCCGCGCTGCAGAAGGCCGCCGAGGCCCGGCGGGCCCGGACGGCGCTGCTGGATGCCATCCGGTCCGGCACGACGAAGCTGTCGGAGGTCCTGCACAAGGCCAAGAGCGACCCGATCGCGGGCAAGACGAAGGTCAGCCAGCTGCTGCGCGCCGTGCCGGGGATGGGCCCCGCCAAGGTCACCGCGCTGATGGAGCAGATCGGCATCGACCCGGACCGCCGCGTGGGCGGCCTCGGGGACCGTCAGCGCCAGGAGCTCGTCAACGCCGTCGGCTAGGCCGCCGGCCGGAGGTGGCAGAGGACGCACACGTCCCAGTGCGGCAGTCCGGTGAGGACGCGGTGCCGTACGCAGGACGCCGACGCCGCCTCGTGCGCGGGCGGGAAGCCGCTGTCGGGTCCGGCGGTGGCGGCCGGCTCATGGGCCGCCACCATCTCTCTGTACCGGCGCAGAAGGCCATGAGTGTGCGTGGACGTGTAGGGCAGGTCGTCCCAGCGGTGGCGGCTCAGGGCGAGGTCGATCGTGCGCAGCACGAACTCCTTGTTCCTGGCCCGCTCGCGCGGCGTGCCGCCCCACTCGACGTCCGCGAGGTCGAAGCCGACGACCCCGCGGCCCATCAGGTTCTGGTCCTGGAGGTTGAGGAGCGCGGCGAACCGGTAGTCCCACGGGTCCTCCACGAGGTCCGACACCGCCAGCATCAGCGCGTCCAGGAACGCCGCCGTGCTGTTGTTGTTGATGTTGAGGCTGGTGCCGCCGCCATGGAAGTCGTTGCTCATCGACCCACCCTACGGGCGCGCGTTCGGTGTGTGCGCCCCCCGGGCGCTTCCCGTGCTTCCCGCGCTTCCGGGCGCCGCCGGTGGACGTCGGATCGTCGTCGCTGAGGGGAATGCTCTCCCCATGGGATGGTTCTCGCGGAAGAAGAAGGACAAGGACCAGGGCTCGCCCGGCGACGGCGGAAGCGGTGGCGGGGGCGACGGCGGGGGCTCCAGCTGCGGCGGTGGGTCCAGTTGTGGTGGCGGGTCCAGTTGTGGCGGTGGCTCCGGTTGCGGGGGCGGTGGTGGCTGCGGCGGTGGTGGCGGTGGCTGCGGAGGCGGTGGTGGCTGATGCCCGTCCCCCGGCGTGATGCCGGGGGCGGGCCTCCCGCCGGGACGTTCAGCTTCCCGTGGCCTTCTTCCACGCCTCCACGTACGACGGAAGGTTCTTGTCGATGTCCGCCCAGTCCGGGCGGAACACCTCGACCCCCTTCATGATGTTCGCCAGCGACAGCGCGCTCATGTCCGTCGCCTTGACGTCCGTACGGGAGGAGAAGCCGCCGCCCACGGCCGACACCTGCCGCTGGACCTCCTCGGAGAGCAGGCGGTCCAGGAGCTTCCTGGCGTTGTCCGCGTGCGGGGCGTTCTTCACGAGGCCGGCCGCGTACGGGAGCGCGAAGGTGGTGGGCTTCCCGTTCTCGCCGGCCGGGAAGAAGATGCCCTGGTTCGGCATGGACCTCATGTTGGCGAAGTTCATCTGGACGTCGCCGTTGGCCACGAGCAGTTCGCCCTTGTCGACCTTGGGCGCGAGCTGCCCGGTGGACTTGGACGGGCCGACGTTGTTCCTCTGGAGGTCCTTCAGGTAGGCCATGGCGGGCTCCTTGCCGCCGAGGTCGTGCATGGCCTTGATCAGGACGGCCGTGCCGTCGCCCGCCACGCCCGGCGTGGAGTACTGGAGCTTCCCCTTGTACCTCCCGTCCAGCAGGTCCTTCCAGGTCTTCGGCGGGGCGCCCTTGAGTTCCTTGGAGTTGTAGATGAAGCAGACGTAGTTGCCGGCGATGGAGGTCCACTTCCCGGCCGGGTCCTTGTCGCCGTCGGCGACCTTCCCGGAGCCCTGCGGCCGGTAGGTGTCCAGCAGGCCCTTGCCGTCCGCCTGCTGGATGAAGGGCGGGAGGGTGACGACCACGTCGGCCTTGGTGTTGGAGCGCTCCCGGGCCAGGCGCTGCACGACCTCGCCGGAGCCGCCCTCGACGTACTTGACCTTGATTCCGGTGTCCTTCTCGAAGTCCTTGAACACCTTGTCGTAGAAGCCGGAGCCGTCCTCGGCGCTCAGGCCGTCGGCGCTGTAGACGGTGATCTCACGGGCGTCGCCGGCACCGGCGGACGTACCGCAGCCGGAGAGGACGCCCACGAGGGCGGTGAGGCAGGCAGCCAGCGGGAACGGGCGGGAGCGGGGCATGTTCGTCGTACTCCTGGGGGAGGGCGGGGGTCAGCGGTGGGTGGCGCGGGTGCGGATCCGGGAGACCCCGAGCAGCACCAGCAGGGTCGTGGCCATCAGCACCACGGCGAGTGCCGCGCCGGAGAAGAGCGCCCCGCGGTCGGTGGCGGCGAAGATCTTGACGGGCAGGGGCAGCCAGTCCGGCGGATAGAGCATCATCGTGGCGCTCAGCTCCCCCATGGACAGGGCGAAGCAGAGTCCCGCGGCGGCCGACAGGGAGGGCAGGAGCAGCGGGAGCGTCACGCGCAGCAGGACGCGCGCGGGGCTCGCGCCGAGGCTCGCGGCCGCCTGTTCGTACGCCGGGTCGAGGCGGGCGAGGGCGGCCGTGACGGACTGGTGGGCGAAGGAGGTCACCAGCACCGTGTGCGCCAGGACGACGATGGACGGGGTGCCGTTGAGGAGCACCGGCGGCTGGGAGAAGGCGACGAGCAGCGACAGGCCGACGACCACGGACGGTACGGCGACCGGCAGCATGAACAGCACGTCGACCAGGCGCCGCAGGCGCGACCCGCGGGTGGCGAGCGCCGCCCAGGTGCCGGTGACGAGGGCGAGCGCGCTCGCCGCGAGCGCGGTGAGAAGGCTGGTGGTCAGCGCGTCGAGGGAGTCGCCCCGCGCCATGGAACGGTAGTGGTCGAGCGTCGCGCCGGAGGGGAGCGCGCCGCTCCAGCCGGTGGCGAAGGACGCCGTGAGGACGACGAGGAACGGCAGCGCGAAGACGGGCAGGAAGACGGCGAGGAAGCCGGCGTGGATCGCGCGGCGGGCGCCACGGCTACGCACGAGCACGGCGGACTCCTTCGCGGCGGGCGGTGAGCGTGCGGTAGAGCCCGTAGAGGGCGAGGGAGAGGACGACGTCGACGACCGCCACCACGCAGGCGCCGGTGTAGTCGCCGTCGAGGATGGCCTTGCCGTAGACGAGCACGGGCAGGGTCGTCACGCCCTTGGCCCCGGTGAAGAGCACGATGCCGAACTCGTTGAGGCACATGACGAGGACGAGCGAGCCGCCGGCGGCGAGCGACGGCAGGGCCTCGGGCAGGATCACCCGGCGGACGATGCGCGGCGCCCCGGCGCCGAGCGAGGCGGCGACGTCGAGCTGCGCGGGGTCGATCCGCGAGAACGCGGCGAGCAGGGGCCGCATCACGAACGGCGTGAAGTAGGTGATCTCGGCGAGCAGTACGCCCCAGGGGGTGTGGAGGAAGGCGAACGGGCCGTGCGCGGCGCCGGTCGCCCCGGTCCACAGGCCGTTGGCCAGGCCGGCGCTGCCGTAGACGAAGAGGAGGGCGAGGGTGATGAGGAAGGAGGGGAAGGACAGGAAGACGTCGACGAAGCGGCCGAGCGCCCGGCCCCCGGGGAAGGGCACGAAGGCGATGACGAGGGCGAGGGCGAAGCCCAGCACCACGGCGCCGGCGGTGGCCCCGGCCGCGATGAGCACGGTGTTGGCGAGGGCCTCCTGGAACGCCGTCCGACCGAGGGAGTCGGCGTAGGCGGCGAGGGTGGGTCCGCCGCCGTCCGGGGTCAGCGACTGCCGGACGACGAGGGCGAGGGGGTAGAGGAAGGTGAGGCCGAGGGCGACCACGGGCGGGAGGACGAGGGCCCGGGCGCCCGAGGCCCGGATCCGGGCGGCCCACCCGGCCCACCCTGCCCACCGGTTCCGGTGGCGGACCGCCGGGCCGGGCGACGGCCGTCGTCCGGCGGCGGCGAGCGGGAGCCGGGGTTCAGCCACGGGAGGGACGCCGGACACGCGCCGCACCTCCCCCACCCGTCCCCGCGGGCAGCAGGACGGCGTCGGCCGGGGCGAAGTGGAGGGTGACGGCCGTGCCCGGCGGCGGGGTGGCGCGGAGTTCGCGGACGTCGGCCCGTACGCGGTGCCCCGCGACGTCGACGTGCAGGCGGTGGGTGGCGCCGCGCCACTGGACCTCGGCGACCGTGCCGCGCAGGGCGTTCGGCCCGTCGCCGAGCCCGACCCGGTGGGGGCGTACGCACAGGGTGGCGCCGGCTCCGGGCGCGGCACCGGCCTCCGGTACGTCCAGGGGCGTGCCGGCGAAGTCCGCGCCGTCCGGGGTGACCGTCACGGGGAGGAGGTTGGCGTCGCCGACGAAGGACGCGGTGAACTCGGTGCTCGGGCGACGGTAGAGGTCCTGGGGCGTGCCGCAGTCCTGGAGGCGGGCGCGGTCCATGACGGCGATGCGGTCGGCGAGGGTGAGGGCCTCGATCTGGTCGTGGGTCACGTAGAGCATGGAGACGTGGGGCAGGTCGCGGTGGAGCCGGGCGAGTTCGGCCAGCATTCCGGAGCGCAGCCGGGCGTCCAGGGCGGACAGCGGCTCGTCCAGGAGGAGCACGCCCGGCCGGACGGCCAGCGCCCGGGCGATGGCCACGCGCTGCTGCTGGCCGCCGGACAGCTCGCGCGGGTAGCGGCGGGCGTAGGCGGTCATGCCGGTCATCTCCAGCGCCTCGGCGACGCGGGCCGCGGTCTCGGTGCGCGGCGTCCGGCGGGCGGTGAGGCCGAAGGCGACGTTGGCGTCGACCCGCATGTGGGGGAAGAGCGCGTACTGCTGGACGACCATGCCGACGCCGCGCCGCCGGGGCGGGAGCGCGGTGACGTCGCGGCCGCCGATGAGCACGCGGCCGGCGGTGGGTTCGACGAATCCGGCGACCGCGCGGAGGGCGGTGGTCTTGCCCGAGCCGGAGGGGCCGAGGAGGGCCATGACCTCGCCGGGTTCGACGGTGAGGTCGAGGCCGTCGAGGACGACGCTGTCGCCGTAGGCGACCGTCACATGGTCGAAGACGATGCCGTTGTCGTGGGTACCGGGGTCGCCGTCGGGCGGGGTCATGAGCTCTCCTCGGCGCGGGTGAGGAGGGCGGGCAGTTCGGCCACGGAGCCGAGGACGTGGGTCGCGCCGGCCGCGCGCAGCGCCGTCCCGTCGTGGGCGCCGGTGAGGACGCCGGCGACGACGGCGGCGCCGGCGCGGGTGCCGGAGAGCATGTCGTAGGAGGTGTCGCCGGCCACCGCGACGTGCCGGACGGAGTCCGCGGCGCGGGTGCGCAGCAGGGCGGTGAGCACCATGTCCGGGTACGGGCGGCCGCGGCCGCCCGCGTCGGCGGGGCAGAGGGTGAGGTCGGCGAGGTCGGTCCAGCCGAGCGCGGCGAGGATCGCGTCCTGGGTGGCGCGGGCGAAGCCGGTAGTGAGGACGACGGTCCGGCCCTGGTCGCGGAGTTGTTCGACGGCCTCGCGGGCGCCCGGTACGGGGGCGCAGTGGCCGTCGGCGACCAGGAGCCCGTAGGCGGACTCGAACTCGGCGTTGGCGCGCTGGGCGCGTTCCTCGTCGCCGTGGAGGTGCCGGAAGACGGAGATCTTCGACTCCCCCATGGTGGCGCGGACGTGGGCGAGCTGCCGGGCGTGCGCGGGGGTGCCGGGCAGGACGCCGAGCGAGCGGGCCGCGGCGTCGAAGGCCTTCTCGACGAGGCCGTCGTCGGCGACGGTCGTGCCGGCCATGTCCAGGACGACGAGTGTGGTGCGGTCGGTCATGGGGATCACCAGTCCAGTTCGTTCGCGGTCGTCTCGGCGATGGCCGGGGAACAGGTCATGCCGCGTCCGCCGGGTCCGGTGACGAGCCAGACACCCTCGCGGACGCGCTCGCGGTGCACGACGCGACCGCTGTCCAGGCACTGCGCGTAGACGCCGGCCCAGCGGCGGCGGACGGCGGGCAGGGGGCGGCCGAGGATGCTCTCGGCGACGGTCGTCAGGTGCTCGTAGGGGTCCTCGACGACGTCGAAGGAGAAGGGCTCGGCGTATTCGTGGGTGTCGCCGATGGTGAGCCCGCCGTCCGCGCGCTGGACCATGAGGAGTTGCATCCGGTGCTCGGCGGCGACGGGGGGCTGGGGCCGGGCGGCGGCGAGGGCGTCGAGCGCGGTGCCGGCGTAGGCGGGGTAGTAGCGGAAGCTGTCGGCGTCGGCGACGGAGGTGGTGAGCTCCTCGCCCAGGGGGGCGGTCTGCATCATCTGGAGGCGGACGCGGCGTACGGGCAGGTCGGGGGCGAGCTCGCGGACGAGGCCGCCCAGCCAGGCGCCGGTGCACAGGACGACGGCGTCGCCGTGGTGGATCTCGCCGCGGTCGTCGCGCACGGCGCGTTCGCCCTCGACGGCGCGGACCTCGCGGCCGCCGAGGAAGGTGTAGCGGCCGGAGGCGAGGAGCGCCTCCCGCAGGGCGCGCTGGGCGGTGCGGGGCTCGACGGCGGCGTCGCGCTCGCACCACAGGGCGGCGCGGAGGTCGCCGCGCAGGGCGGGGTTGACGGCGCGGGCCTCCTCGGGGGTGAGGAGGGCGAGGCCGCGGGCGGCGGCGTCGGGGCGGGCCAGGGTCGCGCGGGCGACGGCCAGTTCGGCCTCGTGGGTGACGACCGTCAACGATCCGTTGGCCCGGAAGCCGAGGCCGGGGACGGCGGCGCCGAGCTCCTCCCAGAGCTCGCGGGCCCGCAGGGCGGTCGCCAGCTCCTCCCCGCCGGCCCGGCCGCCGACCCAGACCAGACCGAAGTTGCGGACGGAGGCGCCGCGCGCCTCCGCCTCCCGCTCGATGTGCACGACCTCGTGGCCGCGCCGAACCGCTTGCCAGGCGTGGAGGGTTCCCAGCACGCCGGCTCCGACGACGATGACTCTCATGTCCCGAACGTTCGTCGCGGGGGATGTCCCGGAGGGGTCCGGGCGGCGGCGGGACGGTGAACGAGCGGGCAAGCTTGGACTAGACCCGTTATCTTTACGTGACATTCGCTGTGACATCGCATCCCTCGTGGTGACGGCGGAATGTCCGGAGACTGCCCAGGAGTACGCTCCGTCAGCCCTCGCCGCCGCCCAGGTGCACGGTGAACGAGAAACGGTCGCCCCGGTACAGCGAGCGCACCCGCTCCAGGGGGCGCCCCTCCGTGTCCCGCGACACCCGGTGGATCAGCAGCATGGGCAGCGCGGGCGGCGTGCCGATCAGCAGGGCCTCGCGCGGGGTGGCCAGGACGGTCTCCAGCCGTTCGTCCGCGTCCCCGAAGCCGATGCCGAGCCGTTCGCGCAGGTAGCCGTAGAAGGAGGAGTCCGGCTCGAAGTCCTCGCCCAGGCCCGGCGCCCGCTCGACGGCGATGCAGGTGCTCTCCAGGCCGACCCGCTCGTCGTCCGCGAGCAGGACCCGCTCCAGGTGCCAGACGGGCGCGCCCGGTTCCACCCCGAGGTCGGGGGCGAGGGCGGCCGGGCAGGCGAGGCGGTCCAGGCCGATGAGCGCGCGCCCGGGGCGGCGACCCTGGCGGCGTACGCCCTCGGTGTAGCTGGCGAGGGCCAGCGGCTGTTCCAGCTTGGGCCCCGCGACGACGGTGCCGCGCCCCTGGCGGCGCAGCCGCCCCTCCAGCAGCAGTTCGCGCAGAGCTTGCCGCACGGTCTCGCGCGACACCTCGAAACGCACGGCCAGTTCGCGTTCCGTCGGCAGCGTCCCGCCCTCGCCCAGCTCGTCGAGGAGCGCGGAGAGACGGGTCTTGACGGCGTAGTACTTGGGGATGCGGCCGTGCTCGGGGATGCCGGCACGGGCCGGGCCGGCACCGGGCGGGAGGCCCGGGGCGGCGTGCGTCTGCGTAGGGTCCACGGCGCGATCCTCGCACCTTCGGGGTCACACCCCCGCGCCGCGGTGTGCGCGGCGGCGCCGGTGCGCGGCCCTCCGGGCGCCGCGACGGGACGGGTGGGACACATGTATTTCACCGGGTCCGGATGGATGAATTCTGCCGGCAAAAAAGGAGGCGACAAATCCTCCCCGCAGCGGATACAGTCGTTTTCCGGCACCGCTGTTGATGGTCGTTCAGCACCCCCGCTGTCGGAAGCAGAATTCCGCGGATGCCCGGCGCGACGCGGCAGGAACCGTGCCTTCGGAGCCTTCTGCCCGCTCGGAGAGCCTTCCATGAAGTACACCCGCTATTGCCGTTCTCTGTTGTCGACTCCGGCGTCGTCCGTGGAGCGGTATCCCAAAAGCCATCACGCCGGCGCCGACATCTGTGTCGTGGACCTGGAGGATTCCGTCCCGCCCCGGGAGAAGGAGGAGGCCCGGCGGTGCGCCGAGCTGTTCTTCACGGCTCCCTCGGCGAGCGCCACCCGGTGCGGGATACGGATCAATTCCGTGGTCGAGCCGGACGGACTGCGCGATCTGCTGGCCCTGCGGCTGTACGCCGTCAAGCCGGCCGTCGTGGTGGTCCCCAAGGTCGAGTCGGCGCGCGACATCGAGATCGTGGAGCACGTACTGGGCGGCAGCTGCCCGCGGACGGAGTTCTTCGCCGTGGTGGAGACGCCCCGCGGCCTGGAGAACGCCCCGCTGATCGCCGCCTCCTCGCCCCGGCTGCGCGCCCTGATCTTCGGCGCCGCCGACTACTCCTTCGACATCGGGGCCCGGCTGGCCTGGGACCCCCTCTTCCAGGCCCGTGCCCGGCTGGTCAACAGTGCCCGGGCCGCCGGGATCGACGTCGTGGACGCCCCTTATTTCAGCTATTCCGATATCACAGGACTGCGGAACGAATCGTTTCTCTCCCGGGATCTGGGATTCAGCGGGAAGATCGCCGTGCATCCCGTCCAGATCCCCGTCGTCAACGAGGTGTTCTCACCCGACGCCGAGCTGCTGGAAAAGGCCCGCCGGGTCGTGGCGGCGGGGCGGGCGAGCGGCGACGGCATCGCCGTCGTGGACGGCGTCATGGTGGGCACCCCCTTCTTCGAAGCGGCCAGGCGACTGGTCGAGGAATTCGGAACCCCCGAATTCGGAACGTCCGAGCAGAGCGCACTTCCTTCAGCCAACGGGAGCCGGCAGTGAGTACAGTCAACGGGGAGATCAAGGGTGCCGAGGCCGTCCGGGGCCCGCGCCTCCATCGCAACAGCGAGAAGCTGCTGGCGACCTCCGACCCCTACTGGCAGGCCGCCGCCGATCGCGGCCTGATCGACATCCACGCCTCCGCCGACTCCAACAACCGCCTCGTCGTGCGCGAGACGGGCCACGAGTTCGTCAACATGTGCTCGTGCTCCTACCTGGGCCTCAACTACCACCCCAGCATCGTCCAGGGGGCCATCGACGCCCTGGAGGAGGCGCGGAGCCTGGGGCTGTCGCTGGCCAACACGCGCATCCGGCACGACCTGCTGTTCCGGCTGGAGCAGGAGCTCGGCGAGCTCTTCGGGGCCACGATCCTGCCCGGTGTCACGTGCAGCGTGCTCACCGCCGGCATCCTGCCGCTGCTCGCCTCCGGCCATCTGGCCGAAGGCGGCCCGCGCGTCATGGTGTTCGACCGCATGTGCCACTTCTCCATGGCGTACGTGAAGCCGATCTGCGCCGACGAGACCCTGGTGCTCACCTGCCCCCACAACGACCTCGACTACCTGGAGGACATCTGCCGGAAGTACCCGAACGTCGCCTACGTGGCCGACGGGGCCTACTCCATGGGCGGCGCCGCGGCGCTGGACGGGCTGCGCGAACTGCAGGACCGCTACGGCCTCTTCCTCTACCTGGACGACTCCCACGGGCTGTCGATCTTCGGTGAGCACGGCGAGGGGTACGTCCGCGCCCACCTCGGCCTCACCCCGCTGACGATCATCGTGGCGACGCTCAGCAAGGGCTTCGGCTGCGGCAGCGGCGCCGTGGCGATGCTGGGCGACCCCGCGGCGCTGCGGCCGCTGATGCGCCACGCCGGGCCGGTGGGCTGGTCGTCGAACATGGAGATCCCGATCGTCGGCGCGGCCCTGGCCAGCGCCGCCCTCCACCGCTCCCCCGAACTGGGCGAGCTGCAGCGCCGCCACCAGAGCAACATCGCTTACTTCGACGAGCTGTTCCCCACCTCGCACGCGGGCAACGGGCTACCCGTACGCCGCATCGACGTCGGCGACGGTGACCGGGCCGTGGAGCTCTCGGCCGAGCTCTACCGGCGCGGCTACTACAGCTCGGCGGTGTTCTTCCCGATCGTCCCGCGCGGCGAGGCCGGCCTGCGGATCATGATCCGGGCCGACCTCACCCGCGAGCAGATCGCCCGCTTCGTCGCGGAGGTCGAGGACGTCACCGGCATCGCCGCCGGCACCGGCACGGTCACCGGCTGACGGCCGCGGGACGACACCAGGAAGGACGGAGGGACGGAAGGACGATGGACGACACGGGCATCACCGGATACCGCCGGGTGGGCGAGCGGCGCTGGCGGGAACAGGTGGGGTTCCTCTACGAGGACCTCACCGTCGGCGACGTCTTCGAGCACCGGCCGGGCCGCACGATCACCGAGATGGACAACGTCCTGATGAGCATGCTCAGCATGAACGCGGCGCCCCTGCACATCGACGCCGCGTACTGCGCCGGCACCCCCTGGGGCCGGCCGCTGGTCTCCAGCCTGGTGACGCTGAGCATCGTGGGCGGCATGGCGGCACGCAGCACCAGCGGCCGCGCCCTGGCGAACCTGGGGTGGGAGCACATCCGGCTGCCCGCCCCGGTGTTCACCGGCGACACGCTGTACGCGGAGAGCGAGATCCTCGGCAAGCGGCTGTCCCGCAGCCGCCCCGGGGAGGGCATCGTCAGCTGCCGTACGACGGGGACCAAGTCGACCGGGGAGGTGGTCCTGACCTTCGAGCGCAGCTTCCTGGTGCCGACACGGGAGAAGGACACCGCCGAAGAGTCGGGGTACTGAACCCTCATGGCCAATCCCTACCGCGCGCTCTTCTCCGTGCCCGGCACCGCCGCCTTCACCGGTGCCGGGTTCGTGGCCCGGCTGGCGCACCTGATGACGGTGCTGGGCACCGTCTTCCTGGTGTCGTCCGGTACGGGCTCCTACGGTCTGGCCGGGCTGGTCTCGGCGGCGTACGCGCTCACGTACTCCGTGGCGAGTCCGCTGCTCAGCCGGCTGGTGGACCGGCGGCGGCAGGGCCCGGTCCTCGTGGTCACCACCGTCGCCAACGCGCTGGCCCGCGCCGCGTTCCTGGCGGCGGTGGAGCTGGACGGCCCGGCCTGGAGCCTGGTGCTGCTCTCCGCGCTCGGCGGCGGCACGATGCCGGCCGTCGGCTCGCTCGTGCGCGCCCGCTGGAGCCATCTGTTCCGCGACTCGCCGCTGCTGCACGCCGCCCTGTCGTTCGAGTCGGTGGTGGACGAGGTCATCCTCGTCGCGGGCCCCATCGCGGTCGCCCTGCTGGCCACCTCCGTCGACCCGGCGGCCGGGCTGCTGCTGGCCCTGGTCTGCGCCGTCGTCGGTCAGGTGGCGTTGGCGCTGCAACGGAGCACCGAGCCACCGGTGGCCGAGGGCGCCGGACGGGCCGGCGGCACCGCGCTGACCACGCCCGGTCTGCCCCTGCTCATGGTCACGTTCGTCGCGGTGGGCACCGCCGAGAGCGTCGTCGACCTGGCGGTCGTGGCGTTCACCGCCGAACGCGGCGCGCCGGCGGCGAGCGGCTGGATCCTCGCGCTGATCGCCCTGGGCAGCGCCGCGTCCGGCCTCTGGTACGGCGCCCGCGCCTGGACGTCGCCGCCGGAGCGGCGGCTCGCCGGCACGCTGCCGCTCCTCACGGCCGGCACCCTGCTGTTCGCCGCCGTGCCCGGGGTGGTGCTCCTCTTCCCGGCCGCCGTGCTGCTGGGCCTGACCATGGCGCCGGCGCTGATCGCCGGGTTCTCGGCGGTCGGCCGGCATGTGCCGCCGCACCGGCTCACCGAGGGCATGGCGCTGCTGACCACGGCGATGGGCATCGGCATCGCGGCCGGATCGGGTTCGGCGGGGCGGGTGGTGGACCTCTGGGGACCACGGGCGGCCCTGCTGTGCGCCTGCGGCTGCGCCGCGGTCGCGGCGCTCGCCGGACTGGCCACGTACCGGCGGATGGGGAGCGCGCCGCCGGCCGAGCGGGCGCGGGAGCGCGTCCGGGCGCGGTGACGGGGATCGCGGTGACGGCGGTCGCGGGAAGGACCACGCGAAGAGGCCGCGCGCCCCGTCCGGAAGGGACGGAACGCGCGGCCGGGCGCGGGCGCGGTGCCTCACCCGCGGCGCCCTCGGCGGCTGGAACCAGGACGCTGCTTACTTGTTGACGAGCACGTTCCCGTGGGAGAGGTTGCCGACGCCCACGACCGAGATCACATTGCCGCCGACGTTCGGGGAGACGCGGGGCGCGACCTGGGCGACGTTGCCGGCGGCGACGCCCGGGGACTTCTCGGCCGTCCCGTGGGCACCGTCGGCCACGGCGCCCGCGGCTCCGGCGCCGAGGGCGGCGGCGGCCATCACGGTCACGGCGGCGGCGTTGCGCATGCTCATGGTTCTCTCTCCATGCTTGGTGGGGAAAGCCAGGGCAAAGACTCTGGCAAGAGAGAGTCTTGTGTATGAAAAGCGACTGGTGGGACTGGCGGCGATATGTTCATCAGCCTCAGCGATCCCGGGCCGACCGTTGACCACCTGTGAGTGCCCGCTCCCGCCCGGCCGTCCGGGTGATCGCGCCCGAATCACGTGGATAGTGGGGCATATGTACGGTGCCAATGCCCCGATCACGCCCTCAAGGAGCGCGCCATGGCACAACCGACGACCTCTCCCGACCGGCCCCTTCCGTCCTTCGACGAAGCCGAGGGCCTGGGCGCCCGGGACACCGCGTTCGTCCGCGACCTGGTGGCCGTCCTGGACAAGCACGGGAACCTCGACCGCTTCGGTCTGTGCCTGCTGCACGACCACTTCCCCGTCGCCGACGACGAGGTCCTCGTCGAGACCCACGACATCGCCGCCCGCACGCTGCGCGTCCAGGTCGAGAAGGCCGCGCTCACCGACCACACCCGGCCCTCGCAGTGGCGGTTCGTCAGGACCGGCGCCGGCACGGAGGCGGAGAGCCGGGTGTGCCAGGTGATCCTCCAGTGCACCCCGGCCAGCGGCTGCCCGACCGCGGGCGCGACATCGTGAGCGACCGCCGCGCACCCCGGTGAGCGGCGCGTGGCGGCACCGGGTGGTGGCGCTGGTCGCCGGTCTCGTGTGCTGGGCCGGCTGGGCCGGCCCGGCGCACGCCGCGGACGGGGTGCCCGCCCCCCGCCCCGACGAATGCCGCACGGAACAGCTGGCCGCGGCCCACACGGACGTCGACCTGCGGCTGGAGAACCACAGCCGCTCCGTCGCCGAGGCCACGGGGGTGATGACGGGCCGGGTGCCCGTCGGCTGGGCCTACGCCGGCGACCTGCTGCTGAGCGAGGGCTCCGAGCCGTACCGGCACGCGATGCGCTGTCTGCTGCGGGCGCCGGGGACCATACGGCGCCCGGAGGAGTGGCGCGTCCACAGCCCCTCGATCACGGTCCGCTCCCCCTGGGTCGAGGTCCGTTACGAGACGGCCTTCCGCTTCGGCTCCGGCGGACACTTCGACGTCGGCCCCTGGGGCATGGACGTCCACAGCAAGGACTGGAGCCTCCAGCTCGTCGCCCCGCCGGCCCTCGCGCGCGCCCACTGGGACCGGGTACGGATCGACCTGGGCGGCATGGAGCCCTCCGAGGTCACCCCCCGTCCGTCCAGCGCCGAGAACGGGACCCTGGTGTGGAGCGGGGTGGGCGCGGCCGCGAGCCGGGTGCCCATGCTGCGGGTGCGGGTGCTGCCGCCGTGGCAGCGGGCCTGGGCGGCCACCAGCGGGAGCAGCGATCCGTGGCTGGTCGCCAACGCCGCCGGGATGACCACCTGGTGGGTGGGCAGCTCGATCGTCATCGTCGCGGCCGCCGTCCGCGCCCGCCGCCAGCCCGCCGGGCCCGAGCTCACCGACCTCGAGACCAGCAGCAGCACGGCGCTGTGGTGGTGGGGCGTGATCAAGGCCGTCCTGGGCGTGATGGTCCTGCTGCTGTACAAGGCGGTCCTCAACATCACCGAGGTCGTCGCCGCCGACGCGCCCGGGTGGCTCGGCTACACCATCCGCTGGCCCGTGCTCATCGGCGTGCTGGCCGGCTGGCTCCTGGTGGCCGGCGCCTGGCCGCGCCGGTCCGTCCTGGTGGCCTCGTCGGCCGTCGCCCTGGCCGCGGCGCTGGTGGCCGGGCTGCCCTCGCTCTTCGACCTGCCGTCGCGGCTGGCCGACGCCGGCGGCCCGTCCGGCTCCGTCGGGTTCGCCCTGATGCTGGCCCTGGCCGGGGCCCTGGAGTGGCTGTGGCTGGCCGGCATCGTGCTGTGGGGCTGGACGCTCGCCCACGAGGGCGGGCTGCTGCGCCCCGGGGCCGCCCCCTGGCGGCTGCGCCGCCTCGGGCCCGCGCTCATCGCCGTCATCCTGCCGCTCCTGGGCTGGGGCGTGTGGTGCATCGAGCGCAAGTGGCAGCGCGTCAGCTGGCTGACCGACCGCAGCACCGCCGCCTACCACCTCCAGCACGTCGCGGCCCTCTCCCGCGACGTCGCCTCGTTCGCCTCGCAGATCCCCGCCTGGTACTACACCCACACCTGGGTGCTCACCGGCCTCGGCATCGTCGCCCTGCTCCGGGCCCGGGACCTCGCGCCCCCGGTGCCCTACGCCAGCCCCGGCCCCCTCGACCGGCTCCTGCTCGCCGTGTTCTTCGCCATCGTGGTCGCCTGGCGCCAGGGCTCGTACGCCGGCAGCCAGGCGCTCGCCGCCCTGTGGCTGCTCCTCGGCATCACCGCGCTCTACGGCCTGCTCGCCGTCGGCCAGCGCCGCGCGGTGCTGACCCAGTACTGCGAGGGCTGCGACGGCTCCCTCCGGCTGTGCGAGACGATCACCGAGGCCGAACGCAACGACCTGATCGCCCGCGCCCGCCGCTACCGCCAGCTGACGGCCACTCTGCGGGGCATGGAACAGGGGGGCGAGGGAACCCTCAGCCGCTCCTCGGTGGAGAAGGAACTGAGCCGGCTCCACCGCCTGCGGCCGATGGGCGGTGCCGCCACCGCCGCGGCCGCGCGGCCCTGGCTGCCGGCCCAGGTCACCGTCGTCGACGTCGCCCTGAGCTGGGGGCCGCACGCCCAGTGGTGGGACAACGCCCGGCGCGCCGCGGTACTGGCGGCCGCCTTCGGCCTGCCCGGCAGCATCCTCATGGTCTGGATGGCCTACTCGCCTCCGGAGGAGTGGATGCGGCGCGGCCTGTACATGTTCGGGCTGCCCGAGATGCTCTGGATGTTCGTCTACTGGGAGCTCGTCTGGGCCGGCGCCGGCCTGGTCCTCGGCGCGCTGTGGCGCCTCCTCCCCGGCCGGCGCGGCCCCGCCCGGGCACTGAGCCTGACCCTCGCCTACACCGTTCTCATCGGCCTGGGCATCCTCGGCAATCTCGTCACGGACCAGGAGATCGGCAACGTCGCCGTCGGCATCTCGTTGATGCTCCTCGTCACCACCCTCACGGGCCTCGCCATGGACGCCGACACCTTCCGTTCCGAACGGCGCTTCTGGCCCAACCGCATGAGCCTGTTGCTGTCCATCTACCAGATCCGCAGCTTCTCGGCGCAGGTCGCCTACGTGCTGATGCAGCTCGTCGCCGTACTGACCATCCTCAAGTTCTTCGCCAGCGGCGACGCCCGCTGGAAGTGAACCCCGGGCCGACCGGCGTCACGAGGGCCGGGGACCGTAGGCGTTCTCCTGCGGTGTGCTCGCGAAGACGAAGAAGATCAGGAGGACCAGGGCCCCCAGGAACGGCACCAGGACCAGGAGCAGCCACCAGGCCGTGCGGCCGGAGTCGTGGAGGCGGCGGGCACCCACGGCGAGGGTGGGGAGCAGGACGGCGAGGCTGTACACCAGCCCGAGGACCGGGCTCGTACCCAGCAGGGCGTCGACGACCGCCACCACGAGGCTGATGACGAAGCTGATGAGAGTGAACATCCAGAACTCCGGGCGTCCCGCCCGGCCGTCGAATGTCGTGTACTTCTTGAGAACGTCCGTGTACCAGTGCATTGGCACCCCCGGGCACCGCGGCGGGCCCGCCCCCATGAACCGGGCCTCTTGGTGAACGTAGGTGCGCCGACGGGGGCGGTCAACGGTCGTCCGGAGGCAGTCGGGCGGCGCACGGCGCCGGCTCCCGCCGGTGACGCGGCGGCGGTGCGGGGCCGCCGCCGCGCGGTCGTCCAACGATTTCGAACGGTTTTCGGGACCGGTGGGGTCAGGAGGCGGCGGCGAACGCCGCTTCCAGACGCGGTACCCAGTCCACGAGGTCCTGCGCCCAGCAGCCCGGCTCGTGGCCGCCGTGGCAGGAGGTGCCCCAGCCCGCCCCTTCGCCGTAGTTCACATAGCGGACCGGGTAGCCGCGGGCGTCGAGGGCCTCCTTGGCGTGCCGGGTGGCCGACTCGACCCAGAACTCCGCGTCGGCGGGGTTGCCGCCGCCGGTGCCGGCGTAGAGCGCGACACCGATGCCGGCGTCGGCCAGGATGCCCATGTGCGAGACCGGGTCCGCCTCGTTCCAGAGCCGGTCGATGTAGAGGATCGGCAACGGCGAGCCGAAGATCGCGTCACTGGAGACGGTGGGCCCGAAGTTCAGGGGGCAGGTGGGTGCGCTGGAACCGCACAGCGTGGCGCCGACGTTGGTCAGGGTGGCGACGACGGCGCCGCGCATGACGGCGTGGTTCATCGAGAGCTCGTTCGCGCCCGAGAGCGAGGCGACCTGGCTGAAGAGGTCGGGGTGCCGCTGGGCGTAGTGGAGGGCGCCGAAGCCGCCCATGGACAGGCCGGCGACGGCCCGGCCCTTCTTCGCCGCGATCGTGCGCAGATTTGCGTCGATGAAGGGGATGACCTGCTTGATGTGGAAGTTCTCCCAGTTCTGCGCCCCGGCGGCGGTCCCCTGGTCGAGCCAGTTGGTGTACCAGCCCCGGAGGCCGCCGTCCGGGATGACCGTGATCATCGACTGGGCGGCGACGAGGGCCGGATAGGCCACGGCCGGGTTGGCCGGGCTGTCGGAGGCTCCGTGCAGGAAGTAGAGGACCGGGTAGCGCTTGCCGGGGTTCGCCGCGTAGTCGTTGGGCAGCAGGATCCGGATCTTGTGCGGGCCGGCGACCTGGGGCGTGTTCACCGTGAGCACGAAGTTGGTCGCGGTGCCGGTGGGCGCGGCGGTCTGGGTCAGCCCGAAGCCGTCGGACATCGGGGGCGGGACCGGTTCGCCGGCGTGGGCGGCGGTCGGGGCCGGGAGCAGGAGGAAGGCGGCGGCGACGGCGAGGGCCGTCAGCGCGCGCAGCGGCCACGAGGGCCTGCGGTGGTGCGGCGGGTGTCTCAGCGAGTGTTCTCGGAGTATCGAAGCCACGGGGCGAGTGTGGCCCCGTCAACTGCCTTTTGTAGAGACCTTTTTTAGAAAATTTCTCTGGTTGCGTCACGCCCTATGCTGGACGGATGGTGGACGAGATCATGAGGACGACATCATGAGGACACCCAAGCAGCGGCGCGGCGAGGCCACCGTCGACCTGCTCCTGACGACGGCGCTGGAGGTGTACGCCACCTCCGGCCAGCGGGGCTTCACCGTCAACGCCGTGACGGCCGCCAGCGGGGTGAGCCTGGGCAGCCTCTACCACCACTTCGGCAGCTTCGACGGGCTCGCCGCGGCCCTGTACACCCGGTGCATGGAGCAGCTGTTCGAGGCGATGATCGACGCGCTCCAGCGCACGCGGACGGCCCGCACGGGTCTCCGCGCCCTCGTCCGGGCCTATCTGCGGTTCACCGTGGAACACCGGGACGCCGCCCTCTTCCTCCACGCCTCCGCCTACTCCGGATACCTGGCCGCGCGCGCGGAGGAGATCCGCGACGTGCGGGCCGCCAGGATGGCCGTCATCGCCGACTGGATGGGGACCCATGTCGAGCGGGGCGAGCTCGTTCCCCTGCCCGGCCCCGTCCTGGAGGCCATGGTCATGGGCCCGGTGGCCGAGGCGGCACGCCGCTGGCTGTCCAACACCTACGACCTCGACCCGGACGACGCCGCGCGTATCCTCCCCGACGTCATCTGGCGGGCCCTGCGCGCCGACGGCTGACCGTCCGGCGCGGGCGCGGGTCAGGCGGTCACGAGATGCGCAGCCGGCGCAGCGTGCGGCGGCCGTCCTCCTCCCGGACCACCACATGGGTCGCCCCGGGAGGCGGCTCCTCGCCCTCGGGGACGGCCTCCCCGCGGGCGAGGAGGTCGTCGATGAAGCGTTCCTCCGCGGCGCGGCGCGCCGCCTCGTCGGCGTCACCGGGCGGGCCGGGCTCCCGGCCCGGCCGCCCGGTCCCGGATACGGACCCCATGGCCTGCTCCCTCGGTCCTCGGTCCTCGGTCCCGGTCCTCGGTCCCGGTGTCTCAGTCGAAGCGCAGCCGGGACAGGGCGAGGCCGCCGGAGTCCTCGCGGGTGACGGTGTGGGTCTTGACGGTGTCGCCGTCCAGCGCCATCGCCGTCGCGCCGAGGTGTTCGGCGGGCACGGCCACCCGGCCCTGCCGGAACAGGTCCTCCACGAAGGACGCCGCCGCCTGTTCGGCGTCGGCGGGCCGCACGGGGCCGGTGTCCATGGCGGAACCCGCCACCCCGAACCGCGGGGTGTGCGCGGGGGCGTACGCCGCGAAGGGCTCCGTCAGCCCGTAGCGCTCGCCGGGAAGCGTGACCGTCGCGAGCGCCTCGTCGTCGGCGGCCACCGCGCCGGTCATCGCCTCGCGGTGCGGCGCCACCGCCTCGGGGGTGACGGCCACGGCCCCGTCGACCGACAGGATGCCGGTGGTGACGAACGCCGAGCGCAGCGCCGGCCCGTTGGCGCCGCCGAAGAGCTCCTCGTCGGCGGCGATCATGTGGGCGGCCACCTGTGCGTAGTAGCCGGGCACCACGGGGGCCGCCACGACGGCCGCGGTCAGCAGCCGGGCGGCGACGAGGGCGGCGTCGGCGAGCCCGCCGGCGTCCCGGTTCTGTTGCTGGCGGAAGATCCCGGCCAGGACCCGGAGGAAGGCCCCGCTGAAGACCCGGGCGAACGAGTGGGGCTCGCTGGCCAGTTCGCCGGCGGGCGCCCGGGGCGGCAGGGTCACGGGATCGTGGTAGAAGAACGTGTTCGCGGCGTTGCGCAGGCAGTCGGGGTCGGCCTCGGTCCGTACGATCTGCCGGATGGCCCAGCCGAGTTGTTCGGCGAGCCGGGAGACGCGGGAGGACCGCGCGAGGTCGCCCTGGGTCTCGGCGAGCGCGGCGACCCGGAGCGACTCCCGTTGCAGGGCCGACAGCAGGGCGCTGATGTCGCCGAACGCCTCGTGCAGCGCGGCCGCCTCGGCGCTGGCGGCGTTCCACAGCTGGGGGCGCAGCGCGTCCAGGACGGCGTGCCCGCACTCGTGCTTCGACACGTCGGGGCTCTCGCCCGAGAAGACGGTCACCCCGGCGACGGTGTGGTGGAAGAAGACGAGGTGTCTGCGGTCGTAGAAGGCGTTGAGGTCGTCGCCGTCGTCGATGACCGCCGTGAGGGTGTCGCCGACGGTGGAGTGCCAGGTGACGCCGGACGGCATGAGCGGGGCCCAGAGGGCCGAGACCGTGCTGAGGGCGGCGGCCAGGTTCCAGTAGCGGAACTCGGGGGTGCCCGGCCGGGTGCCGTTCTGCGTGGGACGGGGGCCGGTGATGCCCACGGGCAGCGGCGGTGTCCCGAAGTCCGGGGCCGGCTGCTCGACCGGCAGCATGGTGGACGGCGGCTGGCCGGGGTCGTCCTCCCAGGCCAGGATCGTCTCGGTCTTGACGGTGCCCGTCATATCGCTCTCTCCCTCTCGCCAGCGGCCTGGGGGCGCGTGCGCCCGCGTACGCGGCTGCGGGAAGCCGCAAGCAGGCCACTGGCGGTGGGCCGGCCCCGGCCACCGCGCGGCGGGGGCCGGCGGCATGGGGGCGGCGTGGGAGCGACGCTTGCGGTCCGCTCCTGCGGTATCCGTCCGGGCCCTTCGAGAAGCCCTCTCCTCCAGTACGCTCCGGGGCCCCGGGGGGTGTCAAACGCGCGACGGGCGCACTCCGCGGGGCCGGATTCGCCCGGATGAGCGAGCGGTCCACGCCGTCCTCGGCTTGACGCTTTCTGGTCGTGTGGTGCGCGGGCGCACCCCCGAAGGTGGGACGTGGCGCCGGCGGCGGCCCCCGTCGCCGGTGACAGCGGACCGAGAGAGAGGAAGTAACCCTCATGCCTCCGATCCCGGTAAGGCCTGGCATCTACAAGATCCACGCCCACATCATCGGCCCGACCTCCCTGCTGACGGCGACCGAGCACGCCGTCAAGCACGGCGCCCCCGTCATCACCGACCGCTTCAACCCCCTGCCGATCGAGCAGGAGTGGATCATCGCTCCCGCCGAGCCCGTGCCCGGCGCGCCGTACGTGATCCAGCTCGCCGCCCACGACGCCGCGGGCCTGGTGATCCCCGAGGACAGGCTCTGGGTCAACAACGTCCCGCGCGGCGAGTGGGCCAAGTTCACGTTCGAGCGGGTCATCGGCGGCGTCAAGATCCTCTCCGAGAAGGGCCTCGCGCTGCGCGCCGGCCACCGGGGCGCGCAGATCGAGCTCGTCCCGCCGAAGCCCGAGTTCCAGGAGACCTGGACGCTGGAGTTCATCCGCCCGATCGACGAGGAGTAATCGACGAGGAGTAGGCGCCAGGAGCACGAGGCCGAGCACACCGGGGACGGCCGGGCCATCGGGCCCGGCCGTCCCTCGCCGTCCGACGGGGTGTCGGCGCCGGGGCCCGGGGGCGGGGCGGTGGGATGATGCGCGGGTGGGCCGTGACGGGGCCGCCGGCCGGGCCGGCGGGGACGTGGACGCGGAGGTCGGCGCGATCCTCCGGGAGCTCGTGGAGTCGGGTGCGGAGAGCGGCCTCCAGGTGGCGGCGTACCTGGGCGGCGAGCGGATCGTCGACGCCTGCGCCGGCACGGTCGAGGGATCCGGTGGCCGGCCGGTGGACCCCGCCACGCCGATCCACGGCTTCTCCATCGGCAAGGGCTTCACGGCGACCCTCGTCCACGTACTCGCCGAGCGCGGGCTCGTCGACTACGACACCCCCGTCGCGCACTACTGGCCGGAATTCGCCGTGCGCGGCAAGGAACGGGCGACCGTGCGCCACGCCCTGACCCACACGGTGGGCGTGCCCCAGCTGCCCACCGGCGTGACGCCGGCCGAGCTGTGCGACTGGGACACCATGTGCGCGGTCGTCGCCGGGCAGGAACCGCTGTGGGAGCCGGGCTCGGCCAGCGGATACCACGGCTGGACGTACGGCTGGATCCTCGGCGAGACCGTGCGCCGCGTCACCGGTCTCACCCCGGGCGAGGCCCTGCGCCGCTATATCGCCGCGCCCCTCGGCGTGGCCGGCGAGCTCTTCTTCGGCATGCCCGAGGGCGAACCGGCCCGCACGGCGCCCCTGGTGGAGGGCGGCTGGGCGGCCTGGCTGGCCGGGCTCCCGCCGTCCGCGCCGTTCCGCCGGCTGCTCGCGCCCAACCCCGGTGTGTGGACCACCGCCGATCTGGCCAACCGCCGCGACTACCTGCGCGCGGACCTGCCCGCGTGCGGGACCTCCACCGCGCGGGCGGCGGCCCGGATGTACGCGGCGCTGCTGGGCGAGGTCGACGGGGTGCGGCTGCTCCCGCCGGAGCGCGTGGAGCTCGCCGCGCGCGTGGCCGTGCGCGGCGAGGACCTGATCCTGCGCGGGCGGTACGCGAAGGGGCTGGGCTACTTCCTGGGCCTGCCCGCGACGGGCGGCGGGCCGGCGGCGTTCGGCCATCACGGCAGCGGGGGCTCCATCGCCTTCGCCGACCGCGCGCTCGGGCTGTCCTTCGCCCTCACCCGCACCCGCCTCGTCCACCCCGCGGCGTCGGATGCCACCACCCGGCTGCTGACCGACGCGATCCGGTCCCGCGTGTCGTGAAGCCCGTGTCGTGATCCCTGGTACATCCGGACGCATTTCTGCCGGACGGTGTGGTGACGCCCGCCGCCGGGCGGCCGGTGTCCGAGAGTGGCCGTCACACGAGAGCCATGAGAGCCACGAACGGTCACGAACAGTCACGAGAGCCACAGGAGAACGGACATGACGCGGAGTGTGGTGGTCACGGGGGCGAGCAGCGGGATCGGGCGGGCGACGGCCCTACGGCTGGCGGGCGACGGATACGAGGTGTTCGCCACCGTCCGGAGCGAGGAGAAGGCCGGCGAGCTGCGCGCGGCGGCCGGCGCCGCGGGAGCGCGGCTGCACACCCGGGTGCTCGACGTCACCGACACCGACCGCTGCGGCGAGGTGTTCGCCGAGATCGCCGAGCGGACCGGGGGCGGGCCGTGGGCCCTGGTGAACAACGCCGGCACCTCGCTGCCGGGAGCCGTCGAGGACGTGGACGGGGCGCAGGCCCGGCGGCTGCTGGACGTCAACCTCCACGCGCCGGCCCACCTGGCCCGGCTGGTCCTGCCCGCGATGCGCGACCGCGGGGACGGCCGCATCGTCAACGTCTCCTCCGCCGCGGCCCGGTCGGTCGTGCCGTTCGCCGGCTGGTACAGCGCCAGCAAGGCCGGGCTGAGCGCGCTCACCCACGCCCTGCGCATGGAGGCGGCCCCCTGGGGGGTGCGGGTCGTGCTGCTCGAACCGGGCTTCCACACCAGCCCCATGCTGGAGAGCGCGGCCGACGCCTTCGAGCGGCGCGGGGAGCAGGCCTCGACCCACTACGCCGACTGCTATCGCGCGGCCGCCCGCTCGCTGCGGGACTCCGACCGCTACCCGGGACCGGAGAAGGTGGCGCTCGCCGTGCGGCGCGTCCTGGCGGCGCCGCGGCCCCGGGCGTGCTACGCGCTGGGGAAGGACGCGCGGGTGGGCACCCGGCTCGACGCCCTGGTCCCGTACGCGGTCAGCGACCGCGTGAAGTCCGCGGCCGGCGGCCTGGCTCCGGCCGCCCCGGGACTGGCGGGTGTGCTGGCCCGGCTCGGCGGTGTGCACCGCCGGCCGTAGGGCCGGGGCGCGACCGGCCCGAGGGGGCGCGGCCGCGCGGGAACGGCGTGCGGTGGACCTCCCTGCCGGGCCGGTCCACCGCACCGCTCGTCACGAGGACGGGGAGGCTCAGGCCTCGACCGTGCCGGACTTGGCGATGGTGATCTTCGCCTTGGTGGCGCCGCTCTGGGAGCCGAGCGACTCGATCTTCTTCACGATGTCCATGCCCTCGACGACCTCGCCGAAGACGACGTGCTTGCCGTCCAGCCACTCGGTCACGATGGTGGTGATGAAGAACTGCGAGCCGTTGGTGTTGGGGCCCGCGTTGGCCATGGAGAGCAGACCGGGCTTGGTGTGCTTCAGCTGGAAGTTCTCGTCCGCGAACTTCTCGCCGTAGATGCTCTTGCCGCCGGTGCCGTCACCGCGGGTGAAGTCGCCACCCTGCAGCATGAAGGCGGGGATGACGCGGTGGAAGCTGGAGCCCTCGTAGCCGAAGCCGTGCTGGCCGGTGGCCAGCTCACGGAAGTTCTTGGCGGTCTTGGGGACCACGTCGTCGTACAGCTTGAAGACGATCCGGCCCGCCGGCTCGTCGTTGATGGTGATGTCGAAGAAGACGTTGTTGCTCATGGGAACAGCCTGACACTTCCCACCCCCCGAGTGCACATTGACCCCCCGGGTGGGCATCTCCCGGCCCCGTCCATACCACGAGGCCGGCAGGCCCGTGCACGCGGGTCCGGGCGTGCATCGCGTCACCACCGGCCCCAGGAGTCACCGATATAACACCTGCATGGCACACATGACCTTACGACGCTCCCTGGTACCAGCCGCGGCCCTGACGCTCGCGCTGACCGCCCTGACGGGCCCCGCCACCGCGGCGGCGGCACCTGCCGGCCGGTCCTCCGTCGCCGCCTCCACCATCTCGGACGACAGCGCCTCGAACGACACCGCCTCGGACGACACCGCCTCGGACGCCCGCGTGGTGGCCGCGCTGAACCGATACTCCCACCGTCTGCGCACCGCCGAGCCCGGCGGATCCGACGCCGATCTGGCGGCGTTCGGCGCGACGACCCGGGGCGCGAACATCGTCGGTCTCGGCGAGGCCTCGCACGGTTCGAAGGAACTGTTCACCGTGAAGGACCGGTTGTTCCGGCACCTGGTGGAGCGGGAGGGCTTCTCCGCCTACGCCATGGAGATCAGCTGGTCGGCGGCCACCCGGTTGAACACCTACCTCGGCACCGGCCGGGGCGACGTCCGGCAGATCATGCGCGACGAGTTCCAGGACGGCTACTCCCTCCTCAACATCGAGGAACTCGCCGGGCTCTTCGACTGGATGCGGCAGTACAACCGCACCGGCGCGCACCAGGTCCGGGTCGTGGGCATGGACTTCTCCGACGCCGACCCGGAGCAGTACGACCGCATCCTCGACTGGGCGGCGGACAACACCCCCGCCCTCCTGCCCGAACTCCGCCGCCGCTACGCCACGCTCCGCGCCCTGCCCACCGGGGTCGCCGCGCGCATGGCCGCGTACAACGCGCTGCCGCTCGCGGAGCGCAGGACGATCGAGAAGGACGCGGCGGCCGCCCACACGCTGCTGTCCAAGGCCGGGAAGCGGGACCCCTGGGTGCTCCAGGAGGCCCTCGTCATCGCGAACATGGCCACGGAGTACACCACCGACTGGAACGACCCGGACCAGGCGAAGGCCGCGAGCCGCCGCCGTGACCGGATCATGGCGGAGACCGCCGTGTGGTGGCAGCGGCGGACCGGCGAACGGATCGCCGTCTCGGCCCACAACGGCCACATCGCCTACGACTCCCCGGTGCCCGAGTACTACCCCGTCACCATGGGCGCCGACCTGCGCGAGCTCGTGGGCCGCGAGTTCCTCGCCGTGGGCACGTCCCTGTACGGCGGCGCGTACCGGGCCCGGACGGCGGACGGCGGTGCGGGCGTGTTCGACGTCGGCCCGGCCGCGCCCGGCAGCACCGAGTACACGCTCGACAAGGTGCGTCACCGCGACTTCTGGACCGACCTGCGCGCGGCGCGCCGCGACCCCGAGCTGAAGGGCTGGCTGGACACCGCCCGCCCCACGTTCGTCGTCCCCGGTCGCCACCCCAACCAGCCGACACCGCCGCTCGCGCTGGGCCGCGCCTTCGACGTCGTGGTGCACCTCCACACGGTGCGGGCCTCGACACCGCTGCCCGCCGCACCCTAGCCAGGGCCTGCCCTGGTCCACCGCCCCGGAAAACTGTGGGTAAAGTGTCGCCGCCGTTTCAAGAACCGCAGGTCAGGCGGAGTTCGGGGGAAGAGCGACATGGGTGTGGGCAACGTGTTCGAGCGCGTGAGGAATCTCGGCGACTCGGTGACCACGAAGGCGACCGCCGTCGGAAAGAACGTCACGGAGGCCGTGCAGCGCGGCGTCGACGCGGGACGGGCCGGGACCAACGCGTCCGGCGACTGGGTGGTGTCCACGCTGCGCTCCCTGCCGGCTCCCGCCGCGCCCGCGCAGCGGGAGTGGGAGTTCTCCCTGGGCGCCCTCGTCTGCCGGCACCCCCGCGTCCCCGCCCTCGCGGCCAGGGCGCTGCGCCCGCTGGACGCCATCGGGGCGCTGCGCTTCGGCCCCCAGTCGGTCGGCTTCGAGGGCGAGGACATCCCGTGGGAGAAGGTCGTGCACCTCCAGCTGCACGACGCGTTCAGCGCCATGACCACGGAGGCGCTGGACGGCGAGATCGACCGCATCCGGGACCTGCTGCCCATGCTGCCGGGCCGGAAGTGGGTCGTCACCAAGGTCGTTGAGGGCCTCGCCTCGGTGATGCTCGCCTCGCTGGAACAGGCGGCGGACCAGCGGCTGGAGACCGTCGCCGTCGCCTGCGAGATCACCTACCGGGGAACCCTCGGCATGAAGAAGACGCTGCGGGCCAACCTCTTCACCACGGCCCTGCTGGCCCAGCAGGCCGAGGTCATGCACAGCCTGGTCCGCACCGCGGAGGCCCGCGGCGTCCCGGTGCTGCCCGCCGAGGCGCCCGAGTACGGCACGCCGACCGCCGAGCGCGTCCGTGTGCTGCGCGACCGCACCGACGCGGTGGCCGCCCGGCTGCGGGCCGAGGAGGACACGGGCGGCACCCCGGCGCTGGAGGCGGCACCCCGCCCGTAGCCCGGGCGAGGCGGCACGACGCCGGACTTTTCCGGACTTTTGCGTATAAGCAGTGACTGTCATGCGGGGGCGTCGTTGGCAGAGCATGACCAAGCGCACGAGCTTCGCCCTGTCCCTCACCGGTGCCCTGCTCGCCCTGAGCGCGGGCCTGGCCGCGGCCGCGCCCACGCCCGGCCCCGGCATCGCCCATCCACTCGTTCCCCAGGCGGCGGCACCCGCCCCCGCACCGGACGAGGAAGAGATGCCCCAGGAGCAACAGCAGCCCTTCGGCCCCCTGACCCCGGTCATGGGGCTGCTCAGCCCGATCACCAATCTGCTGGGGTTCTAGGGCGACGTCACCCCCGCCCCGTTCCGCGGGCCGTCCGGCCCGCGGAACGGGGCTTTCGCATGCGCGCACGCGCCCCCCGGCGACCGCGCGCGCCTACCAGTAGTGCCGCCTGCCTCCCACGGCGTGTCCGACGGCGCCGAGGACCCACAGCACCAGCCCGATGACGACGAGCACGATGCCGATGGTCCACAGGATCGCGATGCCGGTCAGGAAACCGATGATGAGCAGGATGACTCCGAGAACGATCACGGTGTCCTCCGATCTCGTAGAACACTCACCTTCCACGGTCCCGCGCTCCCGCGCCGACGGCAATCCGGGCAGGTCACCCGCCCGGGAGCGGGTGCCGCGCCCGGGGCCGGACGGCGGACCCGCCCCCTCCAAGGAGTGAACTTCTCATAGCAAAATCACAGCACCCGATCATCCGATCACGAGGTGCTCCGCCCTCCGCCCCCTCCCCCGCCACCAGCCCTGATGGGGCGTCAGCCCCCGTGCGGGACACCGCCGGAGCCCCGATCCACCGCCGGGAAGCCGGTGATCACCCGGGGTATGCCCACGTGACGTCGCCTCGACGGAACGGGCGGCGAGAGGGAGAGCGAGCGGATGGCGAGGAATCCGGGGCCCGGGTGGCCGGAGCCGGCGGCGATGTACTTCAGGCGGCGCTTCATCACGGTGACGGCCGCCGCCACGGCGCTGGCGCTCACCGGCGCCTCCCCCCGCGCCCGCGCCGAGCGAAGACGGCTCACCGGCCTCGCCGAGAACCCGTTCACCCTGGGGGTCGCCTCGGGGGACCCGCTGCCCGACGGGGTCGTGCTCTGGACCCGGCTCGCACCGCGCCCCTACGAACCCGACGGCGGCCTCCCGCCCTCCGCCGTCGTCCCCGTGAGCTGGGAGATCGCGGAGGACGAACGCTTCACCCGGGTCCGGCGCCGCGGCGTGGCGAGCGCCGGGGCCGACGAGGGCTACAGCGTCCACGTCGACGTCCAGGGACTGGAGCCGGGCCGTACGTACTGGTACCGCTTCCGGGCCGACGGCTGGATCAGCCCCACCGGCCGGACCCGCACCTCCCCGCCGCCCGGCGCCTCCCCCGACCGGATGCGGCTGGCCGTGGTCTCGTGCCAGCAGTACGACGACGGCTACTTCACGGCCCTCGCCCACCTCGCCCGGGAGGACCTCGACGCGGTCTTCTTCCTCGGCGACTACATCTACGAGAACGCCATCGGCCCCTCCGCCGGCGCCCGCGCGCTGCCCGCCCCCGCCCAGCTGCCCGACGTCTTCGACCATGAGACGGTCACGCTCACCGACTACCGCCTGCGCTACGCCCTGGCCAAGTCCGACCCCGACCTCCGGGCCGCCCACGCCGCCCACCCCTGGTACGTCACCTGGGACGACCACGAGGTCGAGAACAACTACGCCGCGGACGTCCCCCAGCACCGCGCCCCCACCGCCGCCTTCCTGCTGCGGCGCGCCGCCGCCTACCGCGCGTACTGGGAGAACATGCCGCTGCGCGTCGCCCAGTGCCCGGCCGGCCCCGACATGCGGCTCTACCGGAGCTTCCGGTTCGGTCGGCTGGCCCGGTTCGACATCCTCGACACCCGGCAGTACCGCTCCGACCAGGCGTACGGGGACGGCTGGCAGTACCCGGGCCCGGAGTCCCAGGACCCCGCGCGCACCCTCATCGGCGCCTCGCAGGAACGCTGGCTGATCGACGGCTTCCAGGCGCCGGACCGCCCCGTGTGGAACGTGATCCCCCAGCAGGTGGCCTTCTGCCGGCGCGCCATCGCCGACGGCCGCTCCCGGCTCTCCATGGACGCCTGGGACGGCTACCCCGCCTCCCGCGACCGCGTCCTGGCCGGCGCCGCCACCGCCGGGATCACCAACCTCGTCGTGCTCTCGGCCGACTCCCACACCCACTTCGCCATGAACATCAAGAAGGACTTCGAGGAGCCCCGCTCCCCCACCCTCGGCGTCGAGGTGCTCGCCACGTCCGTCTCCAGCGACGCCGACGGCGAGGAGAGACCGAGCGACTGGGAGAACCTTCTGCGCCTCAACCCGCACATGGTGTACTACGCCAAGCGCCGCGGATACGTCGTCGTCACCCTCACACCCGGCTACGCCCGGGCCGACTACCGGACCCTGCCGTACGTCACCCGCCCCGGCGCCCCGGTCACCACGGCCGCCGCCCTGGTCTCGGAGGCGGGCCGGCCCGGCTTCGTCCGCGCGTGACCGTCGTACGACGGGGCGTCAGGCGCCGTCCTCGCCCAGGAAGTCCTCCACGACCCGGACCAGTTCCAGGGGCGTCTCGTCCATGGCGTAGTGCCCCGCGCCGGGCAGTTCGCGGATCAGGGCGTCGGTGAACCACCGGCCCCACGTGTCCCGCGTCAGCTCCGCCGTCAGCGCCGGGTCCAGGGACCCGGTGACGGCCAGCGCGGGCACCCGGCAGCCCTCGACCTCGGCGTGGAAGTCCTCGCGGGCCCAGGACTCCAGCCAGGCCCGGAACGCCTTGGGATCGCTGCGCTCCAGCGAGCGCCGCACCATCCGGTCCAGCCAGCGGGCGGGGCGCCGGCCGCCGGTGGTGATGTCGATGATGACCCGCCGGTTGCCCGGTGAGTGGTCCGCCGCCGCGAACAGCTCCCACTGCTCCGGGGGCAGCGGCAGCCCCGAGGCGGGAACCGGGGAGACACCGACCAGCCGGCGCACCCTCTCCGGCGCGGCGGCCGCCACCCGCTGCACGACGCCGCCGCCCATCGAGTGGCCGATCAGCGAGAACCGCCGCCAGCCCAGCCGGTCGGCCAGCGCCAGCACATCGGCCGCGCCCTCGCCCGTGGTGAACGCGCCGGACGCGTCCCGCGCCTCGCCGTAGCCCCGCAGGTCCGCCACCGCGTACTGGAAGGCGTCGCCGTCGAGGTCGGGGAGGATCACGTCGTAGGCGGACCGGTCGGACAACCAGCCGTGCACGGCGACGACCTTGTGGGGCCCGTCGCCGACCAGGTCGTGAGGCAGTACGAACGAGGCCACTTCGCCTCCCGGCGCGTCGTCGTGTCGTCCCGCACGGCCCCCTCGGGCCGGATCCACCGTAGTGCCCCGGGCACCGGCGCACGAGGGAGGGATTTCGGTCAGCGCCGTGCGGCGGCGGCCGCCGGGGTAGGGATACCGGGTCCACGACCGACCGGAACCGCGACCGACCCAGGGAGTACCGCATGCCGAAGGTGCTGATCGTCACGGGCGACGCCGCCGAGGACCTGGAGGTCCTCCACCCGTACCAGCGGCTGCTGGAGGAGGGCTACGAGGTGGACATCGCCGCGCCGTCGGTGAAGACACTCCGCTTCGTGGTGCACGACTTCACCCCCGGCTTCGACACCTACACCGAGAAGCCCGGCCACTCCTGGGAGGCCGACGTCGCCTTCGCGGACGTGGACCCGGACGCGTACGCCGCCCTGGTCGTCCCCGGCGGCCGGGCGCCCGAGTACCTGCGGCTGGACGAGGACGTCCTGCGGATCGTGCGGCACTTCTTCACCACCGGCAAGCCCGTCGCGCAGATCTGCCACGGGGTGCTGACCTTGGCGGCGGCCGGCGTGCTCGAGGGCCGCCGTACCGCCGCCTACCCCGCCTGCGCCCCGGAGGTCCGGCTGGCCGGCGGCACCTTCGTGGACGCCGAGGCCGTCGTCGACGGCAACCTCGTCTCCGCCCGCGCCTGGCCGGACCACCCGGCGTGGATGCGGGCGTTCGTCGAGCTGCTGCGCGAACAGGCGCCGGTCAAGAGCTGACGCGCAGTCCGGCGAGGGCCTCGGGGACGTCGCCGAGGCGTCGCAGAACGCGCAGGGCCCGCTCGCCGGTGACGGTGGCGCGGTAGGCGGCGACGAGACCGGCCGCGCGGTCCAGGTCGCACGCCGCGCGGCCGAGCGCCTCGCGCGTGACCACGATCGCCTCGGTGGCCGGGAGGTACCGGCCCACGATCAGTTCCTGGAGTCCGTCCGTGCCGCCGTCCGCCAGCGCGTCGCGGTAGGGGCCGAGCACCGGCGCGTACCAGGCGGCCCGCAGCCGGTAGGCCGCGGACTCGCCGTCGCCGTCGTCGAGGGCGTAGATGGGAGCCAGGGCGGCGGCGAGCCGGTCGAGGAGCTCGGTCGGCGGGCCGGTGTTCGGCGCGCCCGGCTCGCCCGCCACCTCGGGATGGTCCTTGGCGAACTCGAACCAGTCGGCCTCCGCCGCGCACCGGGCGATGGTTTCCGGGAGGACGGGGAAGCGGTCGTAGTAGCCGCCGTCCACGTCCCGGAACACCGCGCGCAGCACGTCGAACGACAGGTTCACGGCGGGGTCCTCGGCCAGGAGCAGGGCGTCGTGGAGGTCCTTGCCCTCGGGGTGGGAGTCGGACGCCAGCCACAGGAGCTTCCAGGCCAGGGAGAGTTCGCGGGTGGCCGCGCGGAGGACCGGCGGTTCGCCGGTGCCGCCGGGACGGGTGAGGGCGAGGGGTTCGGCGGGCACGGGCAGCGCCTCGCCGAAGACGAAGTCCAGCTGGACCGTGCCGCTGGGCAGCCCGTCGGCCGTCCAGGGGATGACCAGGCGGCGGCCCGGCACCCGGTCGTAGGTCCAGATCTCGTCGCTCACGGCCGAGCCCGCGTCCAGGCGGACCGGGCCGGCGCGCCGGGACCGCTCCTCGGCGGCGCGCGCGATGCCGTCGAGCATCAGGTCGGTGCGCGGGTCCTCCAGCCGCCACGTCACGGGCTCGACGACGAAGTCCAGGTCGCCCGGTTCGCGCGCGGCCGTCCCGTACCAGGCGCGGAGCAGGACGCTGCCGCGCAGCGTCAGGTGGCCGGCCCACTCGCCGTCCGCGACCGCCGCGAGGACGTGGTCGAGGGCGGTGTGCCGGGCCGCGTGCCAGCGCTCGCCGGTGCCCGCGTCGGCGAACCGCGGTTCGCTCGGCCGCAGGGCCTTGGCGTGGTGCCGCAGGGCGGGGTCGAAGACCGGCGACTGCTCGACGCCGTCGCCCCGCACGGGCACGATCGTGCGGGGAAGCCGTGCCGCGTCCCGCGTCGCCTCGTCCGGGACCACCTGCGGGACGATCTCGTCCGCGCTCCAGGGGCCCCAGCCGTACTTCTCCCACCCCGACGTCGTCACGTGCACCCTTCCCGGGCCGAGCCGCTCTCGCCCACCCGCCAGAGGATACGGTCCGCCGGAGGCCCTTCAGGAGCCGGCGGGGGCGGCTCCGCCGAAGAGCTGGGTCCAATAGGTGCCGGCGCCGCCGCCCGGCGCGTAGCCCACCCCGAGGTGGGTGAAGGCGGGGGCGAGGATGTTGGCGCGGTGGCCGGGGCTGTCCATCCAGCCGCGCACGACCTCAGCCGGGGTGCGCTGGCCGCAGGCGATGTTCTCGCCGACGGTCCGGTGCGGGGCTCCCGCGGCGCGGGCGCGGTCCCAGGGTTCGCGGCCGTCGGGGCAGGTGTGGGCGTGGAAGTCGCGGCCGGCCATGTCGGCGCTGTGGGCGCGGGCCGCCTCCGCCAGGCGGGGGTCGGCGGCGAGCGGGGGCAGCCCCGCGGCGGCCCGCTCGGCGTTGGTGAGGGCCAGCACCTCGGCGTGGGCCCGCTCCAGCCCGGCGGCCGAGTGCGGCTGGGCCCACAGCACCGTCCAGTAGGTCAGGCCGGTCCTGCCGTCCACCGCCCGGCCGCCGCCGACGTGGGCGAAGGTCCGGTCGGCGAACGGGGCGTGCCGCTCGGGTCCGGAACGGCAGTACGCGGCGAACTCGGCGGCGGTGCCCGGGCCCGAGACGAGGTGCTCGGCGAGGGAGAGGTAGGCGTAGCCGCCCGCCGTGACCCGTTGGAAGAGCGAGGGTCCGCCGGGGCGCGCGGCCGCCAGGCGGCCGTGCCCGGCCATGTCCGCGGCGTGGGCGCGGGCGGCGGCGGTCAGCCGGGCGTCCGCCGTCACCGGGGGCGCGCCCGCCCGGGCCCGTTCGGCGTTGACGACGGCCAGGAACGCGGCCGCTTCGGTGTCGTCCCTGTCGGTGGTGTCACCGCGGTGGTGTCCCGCTGTCGTGGCCCGGCGGTCCGCCGGTTCCTCCTCGACCTCGATACCGAAGTCGCGGGCCACTCCGGCCAGTCCGTCCGCGTACCCCTGGCCGAGGGCGCGTATGCGCCAGCCGCCGTCGCGCCGGTAGATCTCGGCGAGCAGGAGGACGGTGGCCGCGGTGGGCCACGGCGGGGCGAAGCGGGCCAGCGGCCGGCCGCCGCCGTCGGCGACGGTCAGGACGGGCGCGGGCAGCGCGGCCGGCGGTGTACCGGGGTCGGCGGGGCTGAGGACCACCGTGACGCGCGCGGCTCCGGGGCGCAGCCCGGCCGGGTCCACGGTGGCGGTGCCGTCCTTCAGGAGCGCGCCGGCGGCGGAGGGCTGGTTGTAGAAGACGAGGTCGTCGTCGCCGGCGACCCGGCCGCCGGAGCCGGTGACGACGAGGGAGACATCGAAGGGGCCGGGCACCCGTAGGGTGACGGCCCCCGAGGGCAGGGCCCGGTTCTCGCCCGCCACCAGTCCGTTCGCCGCCGCTCCGCCGCCGTCGCCCACCGTCTCCCCCGTTCCTCGGTCGCGTGGGTCCAGCGTAATGAACCGGAGGTTCATCGAATCGGACTTTTCCGGGCATTTTCTCCCCGGACTTTCGCTTGACTCCGGACAGAAAAGGAGGAAACTGGCAATTACACCAGACAACCGGTGAGAGCCACACCTTTCGATGGAGACGTTCATCGAACCGAGTGACCCACATCTCGGCAACTGGCCTAGGCCCCCGGAAGGCCCCGGGTCGACGGATCGAGCGGTCAGCGACGACTGAGAGCTCGAGGAAGTCGGCAGAGGAGCGCCGGGGGCTGTCGCATGCCCCGGGGGCTACGAATGAGCCGTCGGGCGCTTTCGCGTGGCCGGAAAAAATCCCTCACCACGTGCGATCACCGCTGTTAAGGTGATCGGCGAGTGATGCGCGAATGGTGCGCGACAAGGGAGTTCGACATGGTGGCTGACGACGACGTCTCCGGGTGACACCCGGACACGACCCGGCCCCCGGCCGCGCCGTTCGGCGCCGCCGGCGCGCGGCCGTGCCGTCGTTCCCGCCTTCTCCCTGTCTTCCCACCGGGCCGCCCCGGCGCGCTGCCATGGCAGCACGGCCCCGGCACGCCCGCATCACCCCGAGGGCTTCCGCATGTCCGACGCGTACGTCATCTGTTCCCGCCTTTCCTTCTCCTGGCCCGACGACACCCCCCTCTTCGAGGACCTGTCCTTCACCGTGGGCGCCGGCCGCACCGGCCTCGTCGCCCCGAACGGCGCCGGCAAGAGCACGCTCCTCAAGCTGATCGCCGGCGAGCACCGGCCCCGCGCCGGCACGGCGTCGGCCGAGGGCGTGGTCGGCTACCTCCCGCAGACCCTGCCGCTCACCGGCGACCTCTCCGTCGCCGAGGTGCTGGGGATCGCCCCCGTCATCAGGGCGCTGGACGCCATCGAGTCCGGCGACACGAGCGAGGAGCACTTCGCCGTCATCGGCGACGACTGGGACATCGAGGAGCGCACCCGCGCCGAGCTGGACCGCCTGGGCCTCGGCGACGTCACACCGCACCGCCGGCTGGACACCCTCAGCGGCGGCCAGGTCGTCTCCCTGGGCCTGGCCGCGCAGCTGCTGAAGCGGCCCGACGTCCTGCTGCTCGACGAGCCGACCAACAACCTCGACCGCGCGGCGCGGCGCAGGCTCCGCACCGTGCTGGAGGAGTGGAACGGCTGCCTCCTGCTGGTCAGTCACGACCGGGAGCTGCTCGACGGCATGGACCGCATCGCCGAGCTCGACCGCGGCGAGGTCCGGTTCCACGGCGGGAACTTCACCGCGTACGAGAACACCGTGCGTGCCGAGCGCGAGGTCGCCGAGAAGAACATCCGCACCGCCGAGCAGGAGGTCAAGCGCGAGAAGCGGGAGATGCAGCAGGCCCGCGAGCGCGCCGCGCGCCGCGCGGGCAACGCGGCGCGCAATCTGAAGAACGCCGGCCTGCCGAGGATCGTGGCCGGTGCCCACAAGCGGCGTGCCCAGGAGTCGGCGGCCAGGGCCGACGACACCCACGGCCGGCGCCTCGGCGAGGCCAGGGCCCGGCTCGACGAGGCCGGCCGCGCCCTGCGGGACGACGACCGGATCGCGCTGGAGCTGCCCGGCACCCAGGTGCCCGCCGGGCGCACCGTCTTCCTCGGCGAACGGCTGCGGGTCCGCCACGGCGACCGCGAGCTCTTCGCCGGCGACGGCGCCGACCTGGTGGTCCAGGGGCCCGAGCGCATCGCGCTGACCGGCCCGAACGGTGCCGGCAAGACCACCCTGCTGCGTCTGATGAGCGGCGATCTGGCGCCCGGGGGCGGCGACATCCGGCGGGCCGACGGCCGCGTCGCCTATCTGTCCCAGCGCCTCGACCTGCTCGATCCGGGCCGTACCGTCGCGGAGAGCCTCACGGCGTTCGCGCCGCGCATGCCGGAGGCGGACCGGATGAACCTGCTCGCCCGCTTCCTCTTCCGCGGGCCGCGCGTCCACCTGCCCGTCGGGGCGCTCTCGGGCGGGGAGCGTCTGCGCGCCACGCTGGCCTGCGTCCTGTTCGCCGAGCCTGCGCCGCAGCTGCTGCTCCTCGACGAGCCGACCAACAATCTGGACCTGGTGAGCGTCGGCCAGCTGGAGAGCGCGCTCAACGCCTACGAGGGTGCCTTCGTGGTCGTCAGCCACGACCGGCGGTTCCTCAGGGAGATCGGCGTGGACCGGTGGCTCCGCCTCTCCGGGGGCCGTCTCCTGACGACGGGAGCACCCGACGACGAGTGATCCGCGCCGACCGGGGGCGCCGTGCGACGGCGCCCCCGGGGGCACCGGTCAGGTGCGGTACGCGTAGTAGTTCGCGTCCGGGTAGGAGGCGATGATGCTCGCCACCGACTTCCGGAAGGTGTTGGTGGAGTGGTACGTCAGGTACGGCACACCCATCCGGCTGCGGTAGGTCGTGATCATGGAGTGGTCCTTCGAGCCGTCACGGTCGAAGTCCATCTGCAGGATGTCGCCCACCTCGAGCTGGTAGACGTTCGAGAGCATGGTGACGCGCTTGGAGTTCTGCGCGTACCAGGACCATTCGTTGGCGCCCACCCAGGAGTCGGACTGACCCTTGGCGTCGTAGTACCACTTGCGGTAGTCCGAGGCCGTGCCCGCCTCGTTCTTCCAGCCACCGGCCTTGAGGGCCTGGCTGATGAAGTTGGTGCAGTCGCCGCCGGCCGCGTTGAACTGCCGGTAGTCGGGGTTGTAGAAGCGCCAGTACTTCTCCGCGTAGGCCGCCATGGCCGCGTAGTCGTACCCGGAGGACGTCTGCCGCTTCGGCACCGCGCGGGCGGGCCACGAGGTGGAGGCGCGCGCGGCGCTCGGCGTGGTGCCGGCGCTGACGGACGGCTTGGCGACCGGCGCGTTGACGGCGCGGAGACCGTTGTCCGTGGAGCGGATGCCGGTGAGCTCCCACTTGCCGCCCTTGCCGGCGGTGAAGCTGAGCTCGTGGCGGGCCTTGAAGCCCGTCGTCGACGGCTCGTCGCCCTTGACGCGCTTGTAGGTGAAGGTGGTGGTCTCGGTGACCTCCACCGTCGCGCGGCCCTTCTTGACCTTGGTGCTGTCGACGGCGACCTTGGTCTCCGCGGCCGAGTAGGCCTCGCCCAGCTTGGCGAGGACCTTCTTGCGCGTACGCAGCGAGGAGACCGCGGTCTCCTCGTCGCGCTCGGCGTCCGACGACATGCGGACGTTCTTGCCCGGCCGCGGCCCGGCTATTCGGTCCGCCGCGCGCTGATCGTCCACCAGGGCCGCCGTCCGCTCGGACAGCACCGTCTGCGCGATGCGGCCGAAGGAGTCCACGGTCCCGTCGTCCACGCTGTTGGGCTGTGCGGCCCCGGCCGACCAGGAAGGCAGCAGAGCCGCCGAGGCGGCCACCGCCAGACCCACCCCTACGGCGGATCTCACTATCGCTTTTCTCACGAAGGATTCCCTTTCACCCCGGCCCCCTCGCGGGCCAGGGAAACGGAATCCTCGCACACCGATCCGCATCTGTGGACACATTCTCGGAATGTGCGTCCGAGACCTGGTCAGATGTGCTCACAGCATGACCACAGCACATCAACTGACGGTGGATCGGCGGCAACCGGAGCGTGTTCACCGCCCCCGTCGAAGCCCTTGTCCGAGGGGCCGGTTAGGCTCCCCGGCCATGAGTCACCCCATGTACCCGGCACCGCCGGGCACTCCCCCCGCGCCCCCGGCCGCGCCCGCGCAGCGGGCGACGGGCCGCCGACGGCGCTTCCGGGTCCCGAAGCCCGACTTCGACGCCCTGTTCACGAACAAGGGTCTGCTGGTCGGCCTGCTGCTGCTCCCGTTCCTGGTCGTGGTCGCCTTCCTGGCGCAGTTCGTGGAACTCCTCTACTACGCGGGCCTGCTGGTCTACGGGATCGTGATGAGCCCGTACTGGTGCGTGCGCGCGCTGTGGCGCGCCCTGGCGCCGGCGGCCACGCCCGAGGAGCTGAACCGCCGCGCCGAACACGCGAAACCGTCCGAACCACCCTGGGTTGCCTCGGTGTGCTCGTCCTGGTCGTCGTAGTGATCCTGGGCATCATGGCCTGGATCGGAATGAAGATGGACAAGTAGCCCACATCGGGCCGAATATCACCATGGCATGACCCCCGCCCCGCCCGGCGGTGCCGGGCGGGGCGGGGAGAACGGCAAAAGCGTCAGGAGGCGAGGGTGGTGAGCACCGCCTGCGCCATGGCGCGTTCACCCGTCGCGTTCGGGTGGAGCGGGAGGGCGGGCGAGAGCGGCAGGAGCCCCTCGACCCACGGACTGGCCGAACAGGCGTCGTGCCCCCTGGTCGCGCCGAGCGTGTCGACGAAGGCGGCGCCGCCCGCGGCGGCCGCGCCCGAGACCTTGTCGTTGACGAGCCCGAGGACCGAGCGCAGATAGGTCAGGTCGCCGGTGGTGATGGGCAGCTTCCCCAGGCACTTCCTCGCGTCGTCGGGCAGCACCGATGGATACCCGACGACCAGCACCCTGGCGTTCGGCGCCTTGGCGCGCAGGCGCTGGAGCGACCCGGTGAGCTCCCGCGCCGCCGCGTCCAGCCGTTTGGTGAGCGTGTCCTTGTAGAAGTCGCGGCACGGCGCCCCGAGGGGGTTGGTCAGGGCCAGCGCGGAACAGGTGGCGACGACGTCGACGAACCCCAGGTCCGAGGTGCCGACGTTGTTGCCGCCGACGGTGACGGTGACGAGTCCGGTGTCCGGGGTGACGGCGTCGAGCTGGGGGCCGTTGACGACGATCCCGGCGTCGGTCTGGGCCGTGGTGAGCGCGCCCACCTTCGCGGCGGCGCAGGTCCGGTCGGTGTACGCGGCCGGGGCGAGGGCCGCGGCGACGACGTGGCCGTAGTTGCGGTCGGAGCGCAGGCAGAGCCCGCCCGACAGCGCGGGGATGCCCGCTCCGGCGGCGTACGAGTCGCCGAGCGCCACATAACGCCCGGAGGTTCCGGCGGCGTGCGACGGGCCGGCCGCGGCGGCGGGGGCGGTCACGGCGCCGAGCGCGGCGGCCACCAGGGCGCCGCACGTCAGCGCTGCCCGCAGCCGGCGGGGGGTCCCGGCCGTCGTGCCGCGCGGGGTGTTCGCGGTGTCCGCGGTGGTGGGGACGGTTCTGGGCACGGCATCTCCTGAGGGGGCGGTGGAGGGATCGGATGTCGAAACCGGCCGGTAACGTTGCCGGTATCGTCGTCGTCCCCCGCCCCGGGAACCATGTGCGGGCGCACAAGACCTCGCGGGCCCCGGTTGTCCGTCCGCACAACCGGAGTGCGCGGGGGTTCCCCCCGGTAACCTGCCTCCCATGAGCCGCGCCCCCGCCCCGCCCGCCGAAATCGCCCCGGTGGCGGCCGTATTGCTGGGGCGCGTGGGCGACCTGGCCGCCCGTATGGCGCGCCGCGTCCGGGCCGAGGTGACGTATTACGGCGCCGGCGGGCCCGTGTCGTTCGACGAGCTGAGCGCCTCGTGCCGGCGCAACGCGGAGCTCGTCTTCGGTCAGCTCGCCGACGGTTGTGGCGCCGACATGTCCCCGGCCCGGGAGACCGGCCGGGCGCGGGCCCTCCAGGGCGCTCCCCTGGCGGACCTGCTGCACGCCTACCGGGTCGGGTCCGAGCTGCTGTGGTCCGAGCTCGTCGCCGAGGCCCGCGCCACGGCGGGCGTCACCACCGACACCTTCGTGGCCCTGGCCGCGTGGTGGATGAACGAGGGCCTCGCGTCGGCGGCCGGCGAGGCGTACCGCGAGACGGCGTCCGAGCTGCTGCTGCGGCGCGAGCGCGAGCGTTCCGTCCTGGTGGAGGCGCTGTTCACGGGGCTGCTCACGGACAACACCACGCTCTGGGAGGCGGCCGGGGTCCTCGGCCTGCCCACCGAGGGGCCGTACGTCGTGGTGGCGGCCCGGGTGCCGGCGCCGGGCCGGGAGGCGCTGCCCGGCGTCGAGGCCCGGCTGCTGGCCGAGCGGGCGCGGTCGGCCTGGCGTCTGCTGCCCGACCTCCAGGTCGGGGTGGTCACCGCGCACGGCCCGGGCGGGGAGGAGGCGGTGCTGCGGGTGCTGGGCCGCTTCCCGGGCGCCCGGGCCGGGGTCAGCCCGTCCTACTCCACGCTGCGCGGGACCCCCCGGGCGCTGCGGCTGGCCCGGCTGGCGCTGGCGGGGCTGCGCGGGGAGGAGGCGGGGGTCTCCCGGTTCGACGACAGCCCGGTCGCCCTGCTGGTGGCGGCGGCCCCGGACGAGGCCGGCCGGATCGCGCGGGCGGTCTTCGCGCGCGTTCTGGACCTGCCGGCCGACGAGCGGGCGCGGCTGCTCCGGACGCTGGAGCGCTGGTACGCGGCGGGCGGGTCGGCGGCAGCTGCGGCCGAGCTGCTGTACTGCCACCGCAACACCGTGCGCTACCGGCTGCGCCGCCTGGAGGAGCTGACGGGCCGCTCCCTGACGGACCCCCGCGCGGTCGCCGATCTCGCGGTGGCGCTGCGGGCGCTGACGCTGCTGCCGCCACCCGAACGTCCCTGACCCGCACGCCGCCGACGGAGGCGGGCGGGGGTCAGCGGCCGACCGGCAGGCCCCTCGGCTCCTTGATCCGCTTCATGATGATCTGCGAGTTGACCTCGGTGATGCCCGAGAGCGTGGTGAGCCGCTCGATCCACAGCCGCTCGTAGGCGGTGATGTCGGCGACCGCGATGCGCAGCAGGCAGCCGGGGCTGCCGAAGAGGCGGTAGGCCTCGATCACGTCGGGGATCTCCTGGAGCGCGGCCTCGAACGCCTCCACCGCCTCCCGGTCGCGCCGGACCTCGACGGAGACGAGGACCTCGAAGCCGCGCCCGACGGCCTCGGGGTCGATGACCGCCCGGTAGCCCTGGATGACGCCGTCCTGCTCCAGCTGGCGGACCCGGCGCATACAGGGGGAGGCGGTCAGACCGACGCGCTGGGCCAGCTCCTGGATGGTCAGCCGGCCGTCCTCCTGGAGTTCGCGCAGGATATGTCTGTCGATCCGGTCCATGGCGCGATTATCCACCACGATCCAGCTACGGGAGTGGCCGGATCAGGCCGCCCGCGTCGCGGTGTTCCACGGGGCGAACGCGTTGGCGACGCCCGCCAGGGCCGTGCGCAGCTCCGGGTGGTGCCGCAGCAGGACGGTGAGCATGGTGGTGTCGTCGATCCAGGCCATGCCGGCCGTGGAGTACACCTCGGGGGTGTAGTACTCGGTGAAGAAGCGGTCGCTGTTGAGCCGGCGGGACGCCATGAGGATGAAGATGCGGAACGCCGTGTCGCTGAAGGCGAATCCGGCGGGCAGCCGCTCGGCCTGGAGTCCGACCGTCAGGTCGACCTTCTCGATGTCGCCGCCGTAGACGCGCTCGATCTCCTCGGCCCACCGGGGGTCGGCCGCCAGGTCCGCGAAGGTCCGGGCGGGTTCGAGCCGCAGCAGCCGCCGGAACGCGTTGTAGCGGGGCACGCCCAGCTCCCGGCTGCGCAGGATGTCGGTCGCCCCGAGGTCCTGGAGGTTGCCGTCCGGGCGCTCGTACTCCTGGAGGAACCGGGGGAAGTTGTGGAGGACGACCAGCCCGGGCGGGAGCGTGCCGAAGCTGTAGAGCAGGTCGGCGGCGTCGGTGGTCTGGAGCACCTGGAGCGCCTTGGGCCCGGCGATCTCACGGAAGGTGCAGGTGCGCAGGGTGGAGTCGTCGGCGGCGGAGCGCAGATGCCAGTCGTCGCGGATGAGCGGGTGCATCCGGTAGACCGCGACGAACTCCTCGGTGAGGGAGTACGGGACGCCGTAGTGGTCCGTCGCGCCGCCCGGGATGCCGCTGACGACCTCGCTGTCGCTGATCCGCCCGAAGAGGCCGTGGACGCGTTCGCCCGCGACGCCCCACCAGTTGGCCCGCAGCGCCTTGACGGTGGTGGGGTGGCTGATGACGGCGGGGGTCCACTCCGTGGTGTGGATCTTGGCGAGCAGCGCGGCGTTGACGAGCCGGGCGCGCTGGAAGAGCTCCTCGTCGTCCCAGGACGGGTACACGGCGTGGAGGTGCTCGCAGATGGCGTTGTGCTCGCGGGTGAACAGGTCGTGCATCATCGCCAGGCCCAGCCAGAAGCCGGGGATGCCCGACGGGTCCGGGGGCGGGCCGGAGGGGGGTTCGGGCCGCTCGTCGTCCCAGAGGTGCAGCCTGCCGAAGGATCCGGTGCGCCGCCAGCGCTGTTCGGCGGCGTCGGCGCCGTAGATCTGGGAGGCGTCCCACCAGTGGGAGTTGACGTTGACGCGGGTGTCGGGGGTGCCGGCGGGCGCGCGGGGGTCGCGGGTCGGGTCGTCCGGGGTGCGCATGATGCGCATGGGGCGTTCCGGCCAGGGGTCGTCGGGCCGGAGGGGGACCTCCCACGGCCGGTCCGTGGGGCTCGTGCCGTGGCTGAACCAGTCGCGGATCATGAACTGGAGCCAGGCGGCCACGAGGGAGTTGACGGATGTGGCCGGGGTCAGCTCGTGCCGGGTGAGCAGGGCCCGGCTGACCTCGCGCGGGCTGGGGTCGGCCAGCACGTCGGCGGGTGCGGCCGGGGCGATGCGGTCCAGCGGGATGTTGCGGCCGAAGCGGGTGCCCGCCATCCCCATGCGGGGCGCGCCGAGGTCGTTGTGGCTGCCGTCGGCGGTGCGCGTGACCCGCTGGCGCGCGGCCGGCGGCTCGGGTTCGGGGAGGTCGGTCGCGGGCAGGCCGGTGGTGTCGTGGAGGTTCTTCTGGCGCAGCTTCACCCGGAGCCCGAGGAGGGTCAGCAGCCCGGCGACGACCGGCAGCCTGTCCCAGCCGATCCGCCGGTCGAGGAAGGCGGCCAGCCGGGTGGCGATCCGCCACGGCAGGCCGGTGCGGTAGCCGGAGCCGGAGCGCCGGCACGTACGGCGTCGCGTGGTCATGGTGTCCTCCTTGGGCGGCCCTGCTTCAGGCGGCGGGTGGTGGGGAGGTCGTGCGGGGCGCGGTGCGGGCCGCGTCGGCGAGGATGACGTCGCTCGCCTTCTCGCTGATCATGTAGACCGGTGTGACGATGAAGAAGCCGGGGATGCGGGGGAAGACGGAGGCGTCCACGATCCGCAGGCCGGGCACGCCGCGCACTCGGAACCGGCTGTCGACGACGGCCGCCGGGTCGTCGGCCCGGCCCATCCGGCAGGTGCAGGAGGCGTGGTGGCCCCACGCCTCGTCCCGGACGAAGCGGCGGACGTCCTCGCGGTCGCGCACCTGGGGCCCCGGCCACAGCTCCCGCACGATCACCGAGTCGGCCCGCCGGTTCATCCGGCGGACGAACTCCACGGCGTCGGCCATCGCCTCCAGGTCCCGGCCCTCGGCGTCCGTGCCCTCGGTGAAGTAGTGGAAGTCGATCAGGGGCGTGTCCCTGGGGTCGGCGGACCGCAGCCGCACCGTGCCGCCGGTGTTGCGCGTACGGGCCTTGAGCACGGCCCAGGTGAAGCGGTCCCGGTGGCGGGTCAGGTCGCGCGCGTAGCCGGGCCGGTAGCCGCGGAAGTCGAAGGGCCCGCCGAAGATGAACAGGTCCGGCGCGTCGAGGTCCGGGCGGGAGGCGCGGGTGATGCCGACGACCGCGCCGTTGGTGGTGTACAGGCCCTCGCCGTGCTGCCAGGCGCGGTAGCAGCGGTCCGGTTCCACCCCGGGCCGGGGCGGATGGAAGTCGCAGTCCTTGACCACGGGGAACTCACGGTCCATCTCGCTGACCACGCCCACCTCGTAGCGGTCCTGGAGGTTGGCGCCGACGCCCGGCAGCGCGGCGCGGACGGGGATGCCGTGCAGCCGCAGCTCGTCGGGCGGTCCGATGCCGGAGAGCATCAGCAGCTGGGGGGTGTTGAAGGAACCGGCCGCCAGGATCACCTCGCGGGCGGCGAACACGCGGCGGACCGGCCGCTCCCCGGCCGCGGCCGTGCAGCCCGGGTCGGCCCGGTAGGCGTGCGGGTGCTCCAGGCAGTCGACGCCGACGGCCCTCCCGGCGTCGTCGAGGACGACCCGGGTCACCAGGGTGTCCGTACGGACCACGAGGTGGTCGGGGTGGCGCTCCATGACCGCCCGGACGCGCTCGCGGGCGGCGCTGCGCCGGCCGTGCGCGGTGGACAGCGGGATCCGCCAGAGTCCTTGCAGGGCCTGCGTCTGCACCCGCCAGTCGTTGGGGTCGGCGAAGGAGTCCAGCCCCTCGCGGGGGGACAGCGGCCGGCCGAGGAAGTCCTCCAGCGTCTCCTCCGCGGCCGAGAGGATGACCTTCAGCAGCTGCTTGTCCTGGACGATCAGGTGGGGGTCGGCGAGCGCGGTGGTGAGCCAGCCGTCGAACCCGTGCCGCCCGTCGTTGCGGTACGCCGCGCCGACGACCGGCAGCAGTCTCAGCAGGGCCGCCAGCAGGGCGTGGCGGGGCGGTGTGCGGGGCCCGTCCCGGTAGGTGCAGCGCTCCAGCCGCTCGAAGTAGCGGCGCATGGCCGAGCTGCGCCAGGAGGAGTCGCCGGTCTCCTCGGCGATGGCGTCCCAGTCGCGGTTGTACGGGTAGACGGTGATCAGCGCGTGGTGGGCGGTGCAGCCGCCGAGCGTGCCGGCGCGCGGGTAGAGGATGCCGGCGTCGGGCACCACCTTGCTGTCGCGCTGGTGCTGCTGTTCGTCGGCGTAGTGGCGCACGAAGTAGTCCCAGCGCTGGGCGGGGTCCTCGGACGCGTCGGCGTGGAAGGCGGGCACCGCGTAGGCGTCGTTGTCCTCGGCGCCGCCCGCGTCGAGCAGCAGCACGCGGTGGCCGGCCGTCGCCAGGTTGGCCGCGAGCGGTCCGCCGCCCGCGCCGGCGCCCACGACGACGTAGTCGAAGCCGGTCTCGGCGGTGGGCGGACGCGTCCCCGCGGTCACGGCGCCTTCCTCCACCGGCAGCGGCAACGCCGGCCGGAGGGGGCGACCGTGGCGGAGGCGCCGGGGACACGGTCGACCGAGGTGGCGGCCAGGACCGTGTTGGTGGCGGAGATGAGCGTGGTCAGGACGGCCGTCCGGGGCCGCACCCGGCCGCCGAGGCCGAGCAGCGCCGCCGTGGCGGTGTCGCTGGCGTGCACGAGGACGCCCTCGCGCAGGTCCTCGCGCAGCCGATCGCCCTCGTGCGTCAGCAGGTCCACGCCGAGCAGAATCGTCCGGACACCGAAGAGCCGGAACGCGTAGACGGCCGCCGGGCCGGGTCGCCGGCCGGGTTCGAAGCGCCGGATCAGCAGGGACGGCGCGAGGAGGCCGGCGAAACCGTTGAAGAGCCGGATCGCCGCCAGCGCGTGGACGGCGGCGGGGCGGCGGGCGGCACGGTGATGGGCCATGGTGTCTCCCTGAGGACGCGGTGGCGTCGGGCCCGACGGGCACCGGGCGCATCCCTGGTCGGGGCAGAAGGGCCGCTCGCCTCCACGCTAGGGGAACGGTCCGGCCGCCGCACCCCGGGGCGTCACCCACCGCCGAAGCCTCAGGAGTCGTTCCGCGCGCCGGGCACGGCGGCGCTCGCGAGTACCGCGTCGACGACGTCCCGGCCGACCTGGCCGGCGGGCTGGGAGACGCCCAGGAGGAAGCCGGAGCGGCTCGCGTCGACCGCGACGAGGGTGAGGCGGAGATGGGCGGGCCGGCCTTCGCGGTCGTCGACGGCGAGGGCCACCGTGTGGGCGGGCCGGCCGCTCACGGCCGTCTCCCGGGACTCCTCCAGCCTCGTGTGCCCGTCGGGGAAGAAGAACTCGGCGTTCGACCGGGCGGCCCGTTCCGTCTGCCGCTTCAGATCGGCTCGCGGCACGGCCCGCGCGGGGCCGGTGAGGACCATGGCCCCGCCCTTGTCGCCGTCGTCCCCCGAGGACGTGGCGCCCGCGTCGCGCTTCGTGGAGATCATGGAGGTGAAGCCCTGGATCAGCCCTCCGCCGTCGCGGCGCTCCCAGCCCTCGGGTACGGCGTAGGAGAGCCCGGCCCGGTCGTCCATGGCCCTCGGCCGGCCCGCCAGCGGGGAGCCGTCCCCGTCGCCGGTCGCCCACCACACGGCCGCGCCGGCGGCCAGCGTCACGAGGAGCGCCGCCCCGACGACGGCCACGGTCCGGCGGCGGGCGCGGGGCCTCGGGGGCGCCGGCGGGGGCGGACAGGCCGGAACCGGCGGGTACGGGGGCGGGCTGACGGGGTGTGGCGTGCTCATGACGCCATTCTTCCCTCCCCGCCAGGCCCCCGGCCTGAGCGTTCGTACTCAGGACGGCTACTCAGATCTCAGCGGACCGGAAGGTGCCGGGCGAAGAAGGACAGCACGTGTCCACGCACCCGGTGCACCGCCCGCTCGGGGGCGCCGCCCACCAGCGCCAGCTGCCCCTCACGGGTCATCAGCCCGGCGGCCCGCAACCGCGGCGCGATGGCCGCGTAGTCGGTCAGCGCCCAGTGCGCGGCGTCGTCGATCCGCAGCCGGCGGGCGCGCCCGTGCGAGCGGGCGAGCACGGCGGACCAGGAGCGGTCGATGTCCCCGTCGTGGAAGCCGTCGGTGCCCAGCAGGAGCAGCGGCCGGTCCGTCCCGTGCCGGGCCACCGGGAACAACTCGCCCTCCTGGCCCGGCCCCTGCGGCGGATGGTTCAGGAATCCCTCCAAATTGACGGCGGCGCCGACGCGCCGGTCCTCGTACAGTGTCTGGGCCGCGGTGGTGCCGCCGGCGGAGTGGCCGTAGACGCCCGTCCGGCGCGGGTCCAGCGCGCGGGCGAGGCCCTCGGGCAGGGGGCGACCCTCCGCGTCCGGGTTCCGCCCGGCGGCGAGGCCGGCCAGCCGGTCGAGGACGAACCGCACGTCCGCGACGCGCGTGGCGACGAGGGTGCGGAAGAGCCGCGGGTCCTTGCGCGGATCGTCCCTGAGCACGGTGTGCCGGACGCGGTCCCGGCCCGGCGCCGGGAAGGGGAACTCGACCTCGGACGCGTCGCCGGGGTGGTCGACCGTCACCACCACGTAGCCGTGGGCGGCCAGTTCCTCGGCGAGCGCGGTACCGGTCGCGCGTGGGTCGCCGCCGCCCGGGCTGTAGAGCAGCACGGGCCGGCGGCCGGGCAGCGCCGGGGCCCCGGTGCGGGCGTGCGTCGCGATGCCCGCCCAGTCCACGCCCGTCCGGGGCAGCTCCCGGTGCCACAGGGGGTCGATCATCTCCGCGGCGGCGCCGGGGGACATCCACGGCGCGTACGGCCGGCCGGGGCCGGCCGGCGCCGGGTGGCGCGCCGGATAGAACACCGTGGCCATCACCTCCCGGAACGGGATCGCGGGCTCCAGCGGGTCGCGCCGGGAGCGGTCGACGAGATGCAGCGTGGTCGTGCCGAGCGGGTACGGGCCCGTGGGCGCGGGCAGCCGCGGGACCACCCCCGCCGGCCGGGCCCGCTCGGCGGCGGCCCCCCGGCCGCCCGTGAACAGCACCGCGGCCGCCGCGGCGGCGGCCGCGGTGACGGTCCGCCGGCTCACGTCGGCCGGCCCCCGGGACATGACGGTCATGATGTTCTCTCCTTCACCTGTGGCATCGGTCCTCGTGCCGTATGGCATGCTGGCGCGCCGGGGGGAGCGGGGGCGAAGGTTGCGGTCCTGCCCGAAACGATGGCACCGACCCGCCGGGGAGCGTAGTGATCCGTATCCGTCTCACGGCCGCCGACGTCGCCCGGGTGCGCATCGCGCCCCGGCCGGCTCCGCTGCAGGAGCTCAACGCGGCGCTGATGATGCTGTGCGGCCGCGAGGACGAGCTGCTCTTCGGGCGCTGGCGGAGGCGTCTGTTCCGGTCACTGCCCGGTGCCGCCGAGCCGATGGCGGACCTGGTCCCCGGGCCGGCGGCCCCCGCCTTCCTGGACGTGTTCGAGGACGGTCTGACGGAGGGTCTGGAGGCGGCCCGGGCCACGCCGCCCGCCCTCGTCCGCGCGGAGATCGAGCGCGTGTACGCCGGCAGCGGCGTCCCGGCCCCGGCGTGGGTCCGCGCCCTGCACCGCGGCGACGCCGCCTCGTGGCAGGTCCTGGAGCGGGCGCGGCGGGCGGCGTTCGAGACGGTCCTGGCGCCTGTGTGGCCGCTGGTGCAGGACCTCCACCGGGCGGAGTTCGGCCGCCACGCGCTGGCCGTGGCCGAGCACGGCCTCGCCGGCGCGCTCGCCGGCCTGGTCCCCGGGTCCCGGCTGCGCGGTGACGTCTGGGAGCTGGACGCGCCGGGCGAGCGGGAGTTCCGCGCGGACGGCCGGGGGGTGGTGCTCGTGCCCACCTTCCACTGGACCGGCCGTCCCGTCGTCGCGCGGCCGCCGGGGGGCCCGCTCCACCTCACCTACCCGGCGGGTCCCGGGCTGCCCCTGTCGCCGGGGACGGCGCCCGGTTCGTACGAGGCCCTGGCCGCGGTGCTCGGCCGGACCCGGTACGAGGCTCTGCTGGTGCTCGCCGAGGAGCACACCACCAGTGACCTGGCGCGCCGGCTGGGCATTGGCGCCGCCACCGCCTCCGCCCATGCCGCCGCGCTGCGCGGCGCCGGCCTGATCACCACGGTGCGCGCGGGGCGGGCGGTCCTCCACCGCCGCACCGCCCTGGGGGCCCTGCTGGCCGGGCCGGGCGACGGATGGCGGCCGGGGGTCAGCGGCGCGGGGCGTCCATCAGGTCGGTGACGAACTTCCGCATCCGTCCCGCCCGGACGGGGAGCACCCCGTGGACGAGCTGCGCGCCATAGGCGATCGCCACGCCGGGCGGCGCTTCGGTGATCCACCGGGTGCGCGCCGCGGCGCGCAGCCAGTCCGGTTCGGCGGCGTGCCGGGCCACGGCCTGATGGGGCAGCATCCGGGTCAGCGCCGTCCCGGGGGCGTACCCCTCCGCCTCGCCGACGACGGTGCCGCTCCAGACCGAGGGGCCGGAGGTCGTGTCGACGTAGAACTGGCCGCCGGCCGCCGGACGGTCGAGGACCACGCCGATCCGGCCGACCCGCCGGGGTGCGAGCTCCGGGTCGGGGATGCCGTCGATGTGGGCGGGCACCTCCTGGCCCGCCGTCAGCTCCGTGTACGCCCAGGGCGCGTCGGCGGCGGCCGAGGGCAGCACCCGTCGCAGTACCGGCAGGGCGCGGGCCGTGGCCACGCGCAGGATCTCCTGGGCCTGGGCCGGGGCCGCCACCACGTCCGCCGGGTGGGTGGGCCGCCACCCGGTGACCGCGTGCTCGGCGTCCATGATCTTGCGCAGCCGGTCCAGGTCGTCCGGGGTCAGGAAGTCCTCGACGGTCTGCAGTGCCAGGGTCTCGCTCAGGCTGATCACGCCGGCTCCTCTCGCGGGCGTCGGGACGGTTCGGGGCCACCCGCAGTGTCGTGCGTGCCGGGCGCCGCGTCGAGGCGACAACCGGACGCGCGGGGACGCCCCGCGGTGCCCACGCGTCCGTCACGCCATGCGCTCCACCCGCCGGGCCACCTCCCCGGCGCCGTCCTCGGCCGCCATCGCGGCGGCGGCGCGTCCGGCCCGCTCACGGTGGACGGGATCCTCGACGGCCCGCCGGACGGCGTCAGCCAGGCGCTCGGCGGTCAGCGCGGCGAACGGCACGGGGGCGGTCGCCGCGCCGAGGGCGGCGACGCGCCCGGCCCAGAACGGCTGGTCGGCCATGACCGGGACCGGGACGGCCGGCACACCGGCCCTCAGCGCCGCGGCCGTGGTGCCCGCGCCGGCGTGATGGACCACGGCGGCCGTGCGGGGCATGAGCAGCGCGTGCGGCAGATCGCCGACGGTCAGCACGTCGTCGCCGGCCGCCTCCAGGCCGGCGTGGCCCGTCTGCAGCACCCCGCGTACGCCGGCCCGGCGCAGCGCTTCGACGGCGAGTGCGCTCAGGCGCTCCCCCTCGCCCGCCGCCATGCTGCCGAAGCCGATGAGGACCGGGGGCGGGCCGGCGCTCAGGAAGTCCTCGACCTCGTCCGGCAGGCGCTGCCCGGGATCCGTGTGGGGCCACCAGGCGCCGACGACGTCCAGCCCTTCGCGCCAGTCGGCCGGGCGGGGCAGGAGGACGGGGCTGAAGCCGTGGAGGACCGGCCAGGCCGCGCGTTCCCGCCGTCGGCGCTCCTCGCGCGCGGAGCGGGCGGGCAGCTCCAGCCGGGCGCGCAGGTCCCCTACGGCGGTGGCGTGCACGCGGTCGACGACGCGCAGCGCCAGCCGCCCGGCGGCGCGGTTGCCCCACCGGCCGAGCGACCGGGTCGCGCCGACCACGGGCGGGAACTCCCCGGTGGGGACCACGGGCTGCAGGTAGGCGCCCAGGACGGGGATGTCCAGGGCCTCGGCGACGTGCCAGCCCAGCGGGGCCGTGGTGGTGGAGAGCACCAGCAGCTCGGCACGGTGCGCGACGGCCGCGTCGGCCAGCCCCCGGCCGAGGTCGCGGACGAAGGCCGACGCCGCGCGGACGAGGGCGGCCGTGCCGTCGCGCTTCCCGGCGGGAGCGCCGCCGGCGGCCGGGGGCCGGCCCCGGGGGTCGGCGGGCAGGCCGTGGAAGTCCAGGCCGCTGCCGGCGACGAGGCCGGCGAGGGACTCGGGGGCTGCGACGGCGACCTGGTGGCCGGCCTCGCGCAGACGGACGCCGACCCCCGTGTACGGGGCGACGTCACCGCGGGAGCCGGCCGTCATGACGAGGATCCTCATCGGTTCCGGGCTCCTTCGGCGTTGGCGTGGACGGCGGCCCGGAGGAAGGCGGCCAGTCCGGGGCGCTGTTCGGACGGGGGGACGACGAGCGCGAAGGCGCGGGCGTCCTCGACGTAGTCGTCGGCGATGCGGCAGTGCATCTCGGGCGGGCAGGGGGTGAACCAGCGGCCGATGTGGTCCCGGTGCTCCTCGGCGAGCGCCATGGCGCGTTCCCCGCCGGGGGCCTCGTCCTCCTCGTACGCGGCGATCAGCCGGGCCCGCCAGGCGGCGGCCTCCGTCATGATCTGCCGCCAGTCCTCCTTGGTGTGGGCGGCGGCCCGGGCCATCGAGCGCCGGTGGCCCTCGCTGTGGCCCCACTTGAGGTGGGCGTCCGTCGCGTAGCTGAGGTCGAAGGCGACCTCGCCGAAGACCTCGAACCGCTCCTCGGGGCTCAGCTGGACGCCGGTGCGCCGCACCTCCATGGCGCGTTCGGCGACCTCGACCAGCCGGGTCAGCTTCGCGATCCGCGCCTTGAGCAGCAGGTGCCGCTCGCGCAGGTGCTCGAGGGCGTTGGCGTCGGGATCGGCCATGATGGCGGCGATCTCGTCCAGCGGGAATCCCAGCTCCCGGTAGAAGAGGATCTGCTGGAGGCGTGCCAGGTCCGCGTCGTTGTAGAGCCGGTAGCCCGCGGGGCTGCGCTCGCCGGGGCAGAGCAGCCCCGCCTTGTCGTAGTGGTGGAGGGTGCGCACCGTGACGCCGGCGAAGCCCGACACCTGCCCGACCGAGTAGTTCATACGACCGCCTTTCGTTCCGGATCAGCGTGCGGCCTGACGTAGGGAGAGGGTCAAGCGGCGGCGAGCGGGACGGTGGAAAAGCGGAGAACGCAAAGGAAGAGGCCGCCGTTTCCGGCGACCTCTTCCTTTTCTGTGGAGCTAAGGAGAATTGAACTCCTGACCTCCTGCATGCCATGCAGGCGCTCTACCAACTGAGCTATAGCCCCTTGTCCGCTTGCCCCCGGGGTTTTCCTCGCGGTCTCCCTGGCGACACGGAGAACATTACACGGATCTCCCACCCCTCCGCCAAATCGGCCCCGCGTCCCCCGGGGCGTCCCCTGTTGCCCCGCACGGGTGACAGGCCGGATCGTCGCCCGAGGGCTGGGCATGCACTGGGATGCCCCCCTGACCGACGCCCCGAGCGGGCCCGAACGGATCGAGGACGAGCCCATGGAACATGTCCCCACCCGCGCCCCGGCGCCGAGGCGCCGGTTCCCGCGCACGACCGCCTGCGCGCTGGCCCTGGCCGCGCTGATCGGCGCCGTCGCGCCCGCCGCGTCCGCCGGCGGGCGGACCTGCGCCGACCGCACCTGCCTCACGGTCGACGGGACGGCCCTCTACGTGGCGCGGGTGACGGCCACCACTCCCCCGGGCTCGCAGTTCTTCGGCCACTTCCACCTGCACGGCGGCGGCCTGGAGGGCGACAGCTCGATCAAGCACTGGCACGAGCGGTCCCGGTACTCGCTCGCGCTGGGCCGCACCGTGCCCGACCGCACGAAGATCTGCGCCGAGGGGTGGGAGCACCTCGACGACGGCAGCAAGGTGCCGCGCGGGCGCAGCTGTGTGGAGATCCGGGCCTGAGGCGGCCGCCGCGCGCCCCGGCCCGTCCCGGCCCGTCCCGGCTTCCGGGTGAACGGACGCGACCGGCGGTGTCACCGCGCGTCCGCGGAGGAAGGCATCGCTCGACGGGTGGGACCGCCGCACCGAGGAGAGCGCCGTGGAGATGCCCCAGGTGGCCGTGTGCCAGGTCGCCGACTGCGCGTACAACGACGACAGCACCTGTCACGCCCTGGCCATCACGGTCGGGGACGGGACGCACGCGCGGTGCGACACCTTCTTCACCTTCCCGGCCAAGGGCGGCGACGCCTCGGCCGTGGGCCGGGTGGGGGCGTGCAAGGTGTCCGGCTGCCTCCACAACGTGGGGCTCGAGTGCCAGGCGCCGGGGATCACCGTGGCCGCGCTCCAGGACGCCGCCGACTGCCTCACCTACACGATGCGCTGAGGAGGCGTCGATCCGGGCGACGTCAGGAGGAGGGCGTCGGTCCCTGCATCTGGTCGCTGATCCACTTCATGGGGTCCTCCATGTTCCTGAGGTACGTGGCACCGTTGTGGGTGCCGCCCGGTATCTCCCAGAGCTTGGTGTGGACGGGGCCCTTGCCGTAGGTGGTCATGAACTTCTTCACGTCGGAGATCATCTTGGTGTTCTCCTTCGTGCCGTGCTGGAAGGCTATGTAGACCTCGGGTCCCTTGCGGGCGATGAGGTCCTTGGCCAGCACCTCGGGGTTGTTCTCCGCCTTCTCCTTCTCGTGGCCCCGCCACAGCGGCGAGTCGGGCACGATGTCGGGGCCGTTGGCGATCGCGGTCTTGAACTTGTCGGGGTGCTTCAGCACGGACTTCAGGCTCGCGAAGCCACCGGTGGAGGAGCCCATGTAGCTCCAGCCGTCACGGGACTTGATCGTGCGGAAGTTGGCCTTCATCAGGTTCGGGACGTCCTCGGTCAGCCAGGTGCCCATCTTCGGCTGGTCGGGGATGTCGCTGGCGTCCCAGTAGATGCCGTTGGTGTCGGGCCCGGGGTTGAGGATCGGCATGGCCAGCAGGAACGGCTTGCTCTTCCCCTCCTGGTACCACTTGGAGACGCTCTTCTCCAGCGACAGCTTGTCCGGGCCGAACTCGCCCACCGACCAGTAGTTGCCGTCGTGGCCGGGCCCGCCGGGCAGGGCGATCATGACGGGGAAGCCGCTGGAGGCGAGCTTCGGGTCCTCGGTGTACTCCTTGGGCGCCCAGACCCACACCTTGCCCTTGAAGCCGGACTTCGGCCCGTCCAGCGTGACGACGCTGACCTTGGTGCCGTCGCTCAGCGTCTTGACGTTCTTGAAATCGGCCTTGGGGCCGGTGGGCAGCAGTGTCCCGGAGTTCGCGGCGGTGCCGTTCTGGGCGTCGGACCGGTCGTAGCTCACGGGGTCGCCCTTGTCCGTGAAGGGTGGGATCTCGTAGTAGCTCATCACCGGCCACGCGATCAGCCCGAGCACGGCGGCGGACGCCCCGACGAGGACCCATCGTCGGGCCCGGGAGGCGCGGCGGCGGCCCCGGGAGGTATAGGCCCCGGTGGTTGAATTCGTCATCGTGTTGCTCCGGCTGCTGCTGCCCCACGAGGGACAGGACGGTCACTTCCGTCCTTGCTGATGGACGATTCACGACCCCGGGTTCCCGATTTTTCCCGCCATCGGACCTTTGCAACGAAACCATCATATGACTGATGGGGAACTGATCAGGAGGCCATCACCTGATCAGGCGGCGCCGCCCGGAATCCGCCGCGGGACCGGCCGCCCGCAGGTCTACTGAAGCGGCCCCTCCGCACATCAGGGTGCGGACCGGAGAAGAACAGGCGGACATCCGTGAAGAAGGTCGCAGTCGCCCTCGCCGCTCTCGCCCTCGCCCTCACCTCGGGCGGCCCCGCCACCGCGCGGCCGGACGGTGTCGACACCCACTGCGGCAGGTATCTCTGCGTCATGACGGCCCATCACAACCGTTTCGTCCAGGACATCACGGTGCGCACCAAGGACGGTCTGCCCGGCACCCTGCGCTCCTACTGGGGCAGCTTCCGCTCCCCCGAGGTCCAGGCGGCCTCCTACCGCTGGGAGGTGGGCTTCGAGCAGCGCAACGCCAAGCTCGTCTGCGCCGGCCTGAGGCGCGACCACCGCTCCATCGAGGACGGCGTCTGCGTCAGCGTCTGACGCGTGCGGCCACCGCTCGTCCCGGCCGGGGGCTCCCCAGCCGGGACGAGCGGGGCGGGTCAGCCGTTCTGCTGCTTCTGCGGCTTCGCCTCGCTGGGGCGGACGATCACGAAGCCCTGGCCCTCCAGCTTCAGCTGGACGGCCTCGCCCGAGCCGCCGCGGATCATCGAGCCCAGGCTCTGGGAGCGGTGCAGGGACGTGTGGAGGCTGGCCGACCAGCCGACGATCGCGTCGGTGTCGACGTACACCGGGGACTGCGGCGAGACCGGGATGACGATGGGGTTGCCCTCGCAGATCACGCCGAGCTTGCCGTGGCCGGAGAAGACGCTGTTGAACAGGCCGCCGCCGGTCATGCCCGCGCCCTTGACCGTCTGGATCTCGTAGGACAGCGTCGGGTCGAAGCACAGGACGTTGCGGCCGTTGACGGTCAGGCTCTCGCCGGGGGTTATCTCGACGATGAAGCAGTTGGCCGCCTCGTGCGCGAACCACACCTCGCCCCGGCCGCGCACGGCCATCAGCGCCAGGCCCTCGCCGGTCACGGCGCGCTTGAGGAAATTCCCCACGCCCTGGCCCTGCCGCTCGAAGCGGAGGTCGCCGCGGTAGGCGACCATCGAGCCCTGACGGGCGTAGCACTCACCGTCGACGGCGTAGACGATGGACTTGGCGTTGTGGACGGACATGCCGGGGGTCGTGGCCGGCTTGGCCATGTTCTCGTGGGCGAAGAGGTCGCTGTGCATGACGTGCATGATCACTCGAAACCCGGCAATCCGGCAATGCCGCCCCTTGGCCACGGCCGGAACCCGGCCGCCGGGTCACGGCAGCCGCTGCTCGGTCCAGACCGTCTTGCCCTCGCGCCCGTGCCGGGTGCCCCAGCGCTCGCTGAGCTGGGCCACCAGGTAGAGGCCGCGGCCGCCCTCGTCGGTGGTGCGGGCCCGGCGCAGGTGCGGGGAGGTGTTGCTGGTGTCGGAGACCTCGCAGATGAGGGAGGGGCCGAGGATCAGCCGGAGGGTGACCGGCCCGCCGGCGTAGCGGTAGGCGTTGGTGACCAGCTCGCTGACGATGATCTCGGTGCTGAAGGCCAGCTCCTCCAGGCCCCAGTCGCCGAGCTGCCCGGTCATGAGGGTGCGGGCCCGGGAGGCGGCCCGCGGGTCGGCCGGCAGCGTCCAGGTGGCCACCCGCTCGTCCTGGAAGACCCGGGTGCGGGCCAGCAGGAGGGCGACGTCGTCGGCGGGCCGCTCGGGCAGCAGGGCCGCCACGACGGCCTTGGCCGTCTCGTCCAGCGGGCGGGCCGGTTCCGCGGAGAGCTCCTTGGAGAGGCGGGCGAGCATCTCGTCGACGTCCCGGCCCGGAAGATGGATCAGGCCGTTGGTGAAGAGGGCGAGCACGCTGCCCTCCTCGACCTCGAACTCGGCCGCCTCGAAGGGCAGCCCGCCCAGCCCCAGGGGCGGCCCCGCGGGCAGCTCGGGGAAGCCCACCCGCCCGCCGGAGGTCACCACGGCGGGCGGCGGGTGGCCCGCGCGGGCCATGACGCAGCAGCGGGAGACCGGGTCGTAGACGGCGTACAGGCAGCTGGCGCCGGTCACCTGGTCCATGGGGAAGTCGCCGGTACCGTCCTCCTGTTCGGCGGCGAGCCGATGCACCAGGTCGTCGAGGTGCGAGAGGACCTCGTCGGGTTCGAGGTCGAGCTCGGCCAGGGTGTGGACGGCGGTGCGCAGCCTGCCCATGGTGGCCGCGGCGTCGATGCCGTGCCCGAGGACGTCGCCGACGACGAGGGCGACGCGGGCCCCGGACAGCGGGATGACGTCGAACCAGTCGCCGCCGACGCCCTCCGCGGCGCCCGCCGGGATGTACTGGTGGGCGACCTCGGCGGCCGGCAGCTCGGGCAGCCCGGCCGGCAGCAGGCGGCGCTGGAGGGTGAGCGCGGCCTGGTGCTGGCGGGTGTAGCGGCGGGCGTTGTCGATGCAGACGGCGGCGCGGGCGGCGAACTCGCCGGCGAGGGTGAGGTCGTCGGCCTCGAACGGTTCGGGGGTGCGGGAGCGCCACAGGGTGACCAGGCCCAGGACGAGCCCACGGGCGGCCAGGGGCAGCATCAGGACGGAGTGGACGCCCGCGCTCTGGGCGAGGGCGGCCCGGTCGTGCGCCACCGCGGCCAGGTCCTCGGGGGTGCGCAGGGACGGGACGAGGAGGGGGGTCTGGTCCGCCAGGCAGGTCGCCTGGGGGGAACCCGGCGGGAAGTGGAGGACCGTGCCCTGCGTCCCGAGGACGTCCGCACCGCACCGGACGGCGGACCGCACGGCCGCTCTGCGGAGGGCGCCGGGGCCGTCGGAGGTGGGCTCCTCGCCGCGGCTCACGGGCTCCAGGAGGTCGACGGTGGCGCAGTCGGCGAGCTCGGGGACGACGACCTCGGCGAGCTCGCGGGTGGTGGCGGCCACGTCGAGGGTGGTCCCGAGGCGGGCGCCGGCCTCGTTGAGGAGCGCCAGCCGCAGCCGGGCCCGGTGGCGTTCGGTGACGTCCTCGACCAGCTGGGTGACGCCGAGGATGCCGCCCGCCGAGTCCTCCAGGCGGAAGGCGGAGACCGACACGTACCGGGCGCGGGAGGGATCGGAACGCAGCCGGCACGGCTGCTCGGTGAAGATCATCGGGTCGCCGGTCTCCAGGACCCGCCGGAGTCGGCGCTCGACGGTCTCGGCGTCCTGGGCGACGAGGAAGTCGCCGGTGCGCCGGCCCCTGGTCTGCTCGGCCGTGACGCCGCCGATGCGGGCGATGGCGCGGTTGACGCGCAGGATGTTCAGGTCGGGATCGTGGACGGCCAGGCCGATGGGCGACCGCCGGAACAGCCCGTCCAGCACCGAGCGGTCCGTCTCCCACTGGACGACGTCCGCGGCCGGGGCGCCCACCAGGAACCATTCGCGCCCGGAGTCCCCGCGCGTGACGCCGCGGGCGCGCACGCCCAGGTCGAGGCGGTGGCCGTCGCGGTGGACGACGGGGATCACGCCGAACCGGCCGGCGGCCCGCGGGCCGGCCGCCGCGGCCCGGGCCACCCCTTCCCGGTCGCCCGGGGCGACCAGGACGTCGAGCGCGGGCCGGCCGAGGACGTCGCCCGCCCGGTGACCCAGCAGCGCCTCGGCGCCGTGGCTCCAGCCCACCACCGTGCCGTGGTCGTCGACCACGGCCGAGGCGGCGTGCGCGACCGAGAACGGGTCCTCCGGGCTCTCGGGGAAGAGCGTCATCGGATCGTCCATCGCGCCGGCCCTCCTTCCGCCGGACCCCTCGGACAGAACGCCCTCGCGCGGCGTTCTTCTTCCACAGTGAGGGGTGGGCGACCCCGGCGCCTGTCAGTCGTCCCCCGCCTCGGCGACCGGCTTCGCGACCGGCCTGGCCACGGGCTTGGCGCGGACGTGCATCCGCTCGCCCTGCGGGCCGAAGAGGCTGAGGACCTCGACGGGCGCCTCGCCGGTGCTGCCGAACCAGTGCGGCAGCCGGGTGTCGAACTCGGCGGCCTCGCCGGACCCGAGCACGAGGTCGCGGTCCGCCAGCACCAGCCGCAGCCTGCCGCTGAGCACGTACAGCCATTCGTAGCCCTCGTGGGTCCGTGGCTCGGGGGTGCTGCGGGTGGTGTCGATGACCATCTTGAACGCCTGCGGCCCGCCGCGCTGGCGGGTCAGCGGCACGATGGTGCAGTCGTTCCGCTCGACGGGTCTCAGGCGGATCCGCGGGTCGCCCACGGGCGGGGCGCCGACCAGGTCGTCGAGCGGCACCTGGTGGGCGTGCGCGATCGGCAGCAGCAGTTCCAGGCCCGGCTTGCGCAGCCCGGACTCCAGCCGGGAGAGCGTGCTGACGGAGATGCCGGTGGCCTCCGAGAGCTCCGCGAGGGTGCAGCCGCGCTGCCGGCGGATACGGCGGAGCCGCGGCCCCACCTCGGCGAGTACGTCGTCCATGGCCTTATTGCAGAAACGGCAACAAGGTTTGTCAACCGGCGGCGACCGCGCGCAGGGTCGGGGCAGACACGCGGACGACCCGAGGGAGCACACGATGAACGACTTCGACTGGGCGGCGATGGCCGATCTGCTGGAGCTGGAGGGCGAGACGCACAGCCCGTACGTGCGGCAGGCCGTCGAGGAGCTGGACGGCCTGGCCCCGCGCCGGATCCTGGACGTCGGCAGCGGCCCCGGGGTGGCGGCCTGCCGGCTGGCGGCCGCCTTCCCCGGGGCCGAGGTGACCGCGGTGGACGGCTCCCCCGAGCTGCTGGCCCGGGCCGCCGAGCGGGCCGACCGGCTCGGGGTCCGGCTGCGGACCCGGGTGGCGGAGTTCCCGGCGGGGCTGTCCGGGCTGGGCACCGCCGACCTGGTGTGGACCGGGCAGGTGGTGCACCACGTGGGCGACCAGCAGGGGGCGCTGGACGCGCTGGCGGGGCTGCTGGCGCCCGGCGGGGTGCTGGCCGTCGTCGAGGGCGGGCTGCCGGTGCGCCGGCTGCCGCGCGACCTGGGCTTCGGCCGGCCCGGCCTGGAGTCCCGCCTGGACGTGGCGATGGCCGAGCGCTTCGCCCGGATGCGCGCCGAGCTCCCCGGATCGGTGGCGGTGGTCGAGGACTGGCCGGGCATGCTGCGGGCCGCCGGGCTCGGCGAGGCGCGGAGCAGGACGTTCCTGGTGGACCACCCCGCGCCGCTCGCCGACGGGCCCCGCCGCTCGGTGCGGCAGAACCTGGAGCGTCAGCGCGGGGTGCTGGACGGGCTCCTGGACGCCGAGGACCTCGCGACGCTGGACCGTCTCCTCGACCCGGCCGACCCGGCGGGCGTCGACCGCCGCCCGGACCTCTTCCTCCTGACGGCCAAGACCGTCCACTTCGGCGTCCGTTCCCACGCCTGACACCCGGCGCCGCGGCCCGGGCGCGCCGTCATCGCAGGGCGCGGACCAGTGTCCTGAGGAGGACGGGCAGGGGCGGGCGCGCCGATCCGCGCAGCACGCCGGTGCCCAGGGCGAGGGCCGCGTCGGCGGTGCGCACCTCCAGGGTGATCACGGCGCGGACGAAGGCCCGGTGGGCGGGCGGCGCGAGCCCGGGCAGGCGGCGGCTGGCCAGCAGGTCGCGGCGGGCCTGCCCGAGGAGCTCGCGGACCAGGCCGCGCGTCGCGGGGGTGTCCCGGCCCGCTTCGAGGTCGGCGCGGGTGACGCCGTGCCGGGCCATCGCCTCCTGCGGGAGGGCGAGCCGGCCGTCCCGCAGGTCGTCGGCGAGGTCGTTGACGAAGTCGAGGCGCTGACTGCCGTCGATGTAGGCGCGGCAGGCCTCCCGCGCGGCGCCGGGGTCGGCGTCGGGCGCCAGGAGGAGGCAGGCGATGAGCATGAACGCGGGCAGCGAGTACGCGTCGACGTAGGCCTGGTAGTCGGCCTCTCCGGCGAACCCGGTGAAGTCGCGGTCCACGGGGGCGCCGGCGAGGAACTCCTCGACGTGCGCGCGGAGCCGGGGGTGGGCGGCGACGGTACGCAGCAGCGGACGCAGCACGGGGTGGGCGCTCGCGCCGGAGTCCAGGGCCGTGCGGACCTCCTTCTCCCATGTCGCACAGGTGTCGTCACCCGCCGCTCCGGCGGCGTCCGGCCGGTCGAGGAGCGTGTCGGTGTGGTGCATGAAGGCGGTGGCGGCGATGACGTGCGGGACGAGCGCCGGGGGCAGCAGGAGGCGTACGGCGAGGTAGGACTGGCGCCGGTAGGACGCGACCAGGGCGCGCTGCCGGGTGTAGTCGGCGCGCAGGGAGGGCTCGGTGATGCCCGCGGCGGTGAGCGTGCTGCGCCAGGTGCGCATGGGGTGGGACTCCCTCGGACGAACGGTGGACCTGTGCGAGCCTAGGCCCTCCCCGGACGCGCGACGGCCGGGGGGGGGGGGGGGGGGGGGGGGGGGGGGGGGGGGGGGGGGGGGGGGGGGGGGGGGGGGGGGGGGGGGGGGGGGGGGGGGGGGGGGGGGG
>NZ_JBWKFM010000034.1:0-72306 GCF_056434285.1 Streptomyces sp. NPDC044063 | reverse complement strand
CCCCCCCCCCCCCCCCCCCCCCCCCCCCCCCCCCCCCCCCCCCCCCCCCCCCCCCCCCCCCCCCCCCCCCCCCCCCCCCCCCCCCCCCGCCCCGTCAGTCCGTCAGGTTCACCGCGCGGGCCGAGGCGGCGCCGATCGCCTCGGCGATCTCGGCGAGCACCGGCGCCGGCACGGACTCGTCGACGGTCAGGGCGACCAGCGCCTCGCCGCCCTCCAGCGTGCGGGAGACCTGCATGCCGGCGATGTTGATGCTCGCCTCGCCGAGGATCCGGCCCAGCGTGCCGACGACGCCGGGGCGGTCGACGTAGCGGAGGAAGGCCATGTGGTCGGCGAGCGCCAGGTCCACGTCGTGGTCGCCGACCGCGACGATCTTCTGGAGGTTCTTGGGGCCGGCCAGGGTGCCGGAGACGGAGACCTCGGCGCCGCCCGCCAGCGTGCCGCGGACGATCACCACGTTGCGGTGGTCGGGGGACTCCGAGCCGGTGGTCAGGCGGACCTCGACGCCACGCTCCTGGGCGAACAGCGGGGCGTTGACGTACGACACGGTCTCGTCGACGACGTCCTCGAACACGCCCTTGAGTGCGGAGAGTTCGAGCACCTTCACATCGTGCTGGGTGAGCTCGCCGTAGACCTCGACGTCGAGGCGGACCGCGACCTCGCCCGCCAGCGCGGTGAAGATCCGGCCGAGCCGCTCGGCCAGCGGCAGCGCGGGCTTGACGTCCTCGGCGATCACTCCGCCCTGGACGTTGACCGCGTCCGGCACCAGCTCGCCCGCGAGCGCCAGCCGGACGGACTTGGCGACCGCGATGCCGGCCTTCTCCTGGGCCTCGCCGGTGGAGGCGCCCAGGTGCGGGGTGCACACCACGGTGTCGAAGGCGAAGAGCGGGGAGTCCGTGCACGGCTCGGAGGCGTAGACGTCCAGGCCGGCGCCCGCGACGCGGCCCTCCTTGAGCGCGTCGGCCAGGGCCGCCTCGTCCACGATGCCGCCGCGCGCGGCGTTGACGATGCGGACCGAGGGCTTGACCTTGCGCAGCGCCTCGTCGCCGATGAGGCCGAGGGTCTCGGGGGTCTTGGGCAGGTGCACGGTGATGAAGTCGGCGGCCTCCAGCAGCTCGTCGAGCGAGAGCAGCTTGACGCCCATCTGCGCCGCCCGGGCGGGCTGGACGTAGGGGTCGTAGGCGACGACCTTCATGCCGAACGCGGCCATGCGCTGGGCGACGAGCACCCCGATCCGGCCGAGGCCCACCACGCCCAGGGTCTTCTCGGACAGCTCGACGCCGGTGTACTTCGAGCGCTTCCACTCGCCGTTCTTCAGCGCGGAGTTGGCCTGCGGGATGTTGCGGGCGGTGGCGATCAGCAGGCCGCAGGCGAGCTCGGCGGCGGTGACGATGTTGGACGTCGGGGCGTTGACGACCATCACGCCGGCCTTGGTGGCGGCGGCGACGTCGACGTTGTCCAGGCCCACGCCCGCGCGGGCGACGACCCGCAGCCGCTTGGCGGCCCCGATGGCCTCCGCGTCGATCCGGGTGGCCGAGCGGACCAGGACCGCGTCGGCGTCGGCGAGGGCGGGCAGCAGCTCGGCGCGGTCGGCGCCGTTGCAGTGCCGGATGTCGAAGTCGGACCCCAGGGCGTCGACGGTGGCGGGCGACAGCTCTTCGGCGATGAGTACGACGGGTTTGCGCGACGGCGAAACAGGGCTCACGTGGTCTCAGTCCTCACTGGTCCTTCGCGGACGGCCGTCCCGGCGGCCGAAGGCGGTGAACGGGGGCAGCCGCGTGGAAGACGCACGACGCTGTGAGCCTGACGCGTTGTGCTCCGCAGTGTATCGGGGGAAGCGGCGCGAGCCCGGGCCGATGCGCAAACGTCACCCGGGGCCACCGGACAGGGGCGGACGAAACGGACCGGCACCGGGCCGGGGACGCCGCCCCGGCCCGGTGCCGCGTTCCGTACGCGTGGGGACTACTCCTTGTCGTCCACCCAGCTCATCAGCTTGCGCAGCTTCTTGCCGGTGGTCTCCAGGAGGTGGTCCTCGTCGGCCTTCTTGTACTCGTTGTACTTGGGCAGGCCGGCCTGGTACTCCTTCATCCAGTTGTTGGCGAAGGTGCCGTCCTGGATCTCGCCCAGGACCTTCTTCATCTCGGCCTTGGTGCCCTCGTTGACGATGCGCGGGCCGGTGACGTAGTCGCCCCACTCGGCGGTCTCGGAGACCGACCAGCGCATCTTCTCCAGGCCGCCCTCGTACATCAGGTCGACGATGAGCTTGAGCTCGTGGAGGCACTCGAAGTAGGCGATCTCCGGCTGGTAGCCGGCCTCGACCAGGGTCTCGAAGCCCGCCTTGACCAGCGCCGAGGCACCGCCGCAGAGGACGGCCTGCTCGCCGAAGAGGTCGGTCTCGGTCTCCTCGGTGAAGGTGGTCTTGATGACGCCGGCGCGGGTGCCGCCGATGGCCTTGGCGTAGGAGAGCGCCAGCGCGAAGGCGTTGCCGGAGGCGTCCTGCTCGACGGCCGCGATGCACGGCACGCCGCGGCCCTCCTCGTACTGGCGGCGGACCAGGTGGCCCGGGCCCTTGGGGGCGACCATGCAGACGTCGACGCCGGCCGGGGGCTTGATGAAGCCGAAGCGGATGTTGAAGCCGTGGCCGAAGAAGAGGGCGTCGCCGTCCTTGAGGTGGTCCTTGACGGACTCCTCGTAGACCTTGGCCTGGATCGGGTCCGGGACGAGGATCATGATGACGTCGGCCTCGGCGGCCGCCTCGGCGGGGGTGACGACGCGCAGGCCCTGCTCCTCGGCCTTCGCCTTGGACTTCGAGCCCTCGTGGAGGCCCACGCGGACGTCGACGCCCGAGTCGCGCAGGGACAGCGCGTGGGCGTGCCCCTGGCTGCCGTAGCCGAGGACCGCGACCTTGCGGCCCTGGATGATGGACAGGTCGGCGTCGTTGTCGTAGAAGAGCTCGGCAGCCACGTGGAATATCTCCTTGTTTCCGGTGTGTCCGGTGGTACGACCCACCGTATGACGGCGGGCGGTCGGCGTGTGCGGGGGGACGGGGGTGCGGCGGGAAAGTGACGGCGCGACAGGGGTGCCGGCCGGGCCGGTCAGGCCGAGCGGTCCAGGGCGCGCAGGCTCCGGTCGGTGATCGAGCGGGCGCCACGGCCTATGGCGATGGTGCCGGACTGGACCAGTTCCTTGATGCCGAAGGGCTCCAGCATCTTGAGCATGGCGCCGAGCTTGTCGCTGCCGCCGGTGGCCTCGATGGTGACGGCCTCCGGGGAGACGTCCACGGTCTTGGCGCGGAAGAGCTGGACGATCTCGACGATCTGGGAGCGGGTCTCGTTGTCGGCGCGCACCTTCACCAGGACGAGCTCGCGCTGGATGGCGGCGCTCTCCTCCAGTTCGACGATCTTCAGCACGTTGACGAGCTTGTTCAGCTGCTTGGTGACCTGCTCCAGCGGCAGCGTCTCGACGTTGACGACGATCGTGATGCGGGAGATGTCGGGGTGCTCGGTCACCCCGACGGCGAGGGAGTCGATGTTGAAGCCCCGCCGGGAGAACAGCGCGGCGACCCGGGTCAGGATGCCGGGGGTGTTCTCCACCAGGACGGAGAGCGTGTGCTTGGTCATGGGTCGGTCTCTCGGCTTTCTCGTCGAGGCGGTCAGTCGTCGTCGATGCCGTCGAAGTCCGGCCGGACGCCGCGCGCGGCCAGGATCTCGTCGTTGGAGGTGCCCGCGGCGACCATCGGCCAGACCATGGCGTCCTGGTGGACGATGAAGTCGACCACGACGGGGCGGTCGTTGATGGCGTTGGCCCGCTCGATCACGGCGTCGAGCTCGGCGGGGTCCTCGCAGCGCAGGCCCACGCAGCCCATGGCCTCGGCGAGTTTGACGAAGTCGGGCACCCGGGTGCCGGTGCAGGGCTCCTGGCCGGCGCCGGTGGCCGTACCGCCGCCGGACACCGCGGGACCGGTGTGCAGCACGGTGTTGGAGTAGCGCTGGTTGTAGAAGAGCGTCTGCCACTGGCGGACCATGCCCAGGGCGCCGTTGTTGATGATGGCGACCTTGACGGGGAGGCCGTTGAGCGCGCAGGTGACCAGTTCCTGATTGGTCATCTGGAAGCAGCCGTCACCGTCGACGGCCCAGACCGTGCGGTCCGGCATCCCGGCCTTGGCGCCCATCGCGGCGGGCACCGCGTAGCCCATCGTCCCGGCGCCGCCGGAGTTGAGCCAGGTCCGCGGCTGCTCGTAGTCGATGAAGTGGGCGGCCCACATCTGGTGCTGGCCGACGCCCGCGGTGAAGATCGTGTCCGGCGGGGCGAGCTGCCCGATGCGCTGGATGACCTGCTGCGGGGAGAGGCTGCCGTCCTCGGGCTGGTCGTAGCCGAGCGGGTAGGTCTTCCGCCAGCGGTCGAGGTCGGTCCACCAGTCGGCGTAGCGGGTGCGGGCGGCGTCGCCGGCGCGGCCCTCGGCCTGCTCGGCGCGGACGGCGACGATCAGGTCGGCGAGGACCTCGCGGGCGTCGCCCACGATCGGGACGTCGGCGACGCGGTTCTTGCCGATCTCCGCCGGGTCGATGTCCGCGTGGACGATCTTCGCGTGCGGTGCGAAGGAGTCCAGCCGGCCGGTGACGCGGTCGTCGAAGCGGGCGCCGAGGGCGACGATCAGGTCGGACTTCTGCAGCGCGGTGACGGCGGCGACCGAGCCGTGCATCCCGGGCATGCCCAGGTGCTGGGGGTGACTGTCGGGCAGCGCGCCCAGCGCCATCAGGGTGGTGGTCACGGGGGCGCCGGTGAGCTCGGCGAAGACCTTCAGCTCGGCCGTGGCGGAGGCCTTGAGCACGCCGCCGCCGACGTAGAGCACCGGGCGCTCGGCCTGGGCGATCAGCTTGGCGGCCTCGCGGATCTGCTTGGCGTGCGGCTTGGTGACGGGGCGGTAGCCGGGCAGGTCGGTGTGCGGGGGCCAGGCGAAGGTGGTCTGGGCCTGCAGGGCGTCCTTGGCGATGTCGACCAGGACCGGGCCGGGGCGGCCGGTGGAGGCGACGTGGAAGGCCTCGGCGATCGTCCGGGGGATCTCGGCGGGGTCGGTGACCAGCCAGTTGTGCTTGGTGATCGGCATGGTGATGCCGCAGATGTCCGCCTCCTGGAAGGCGTCCGTGCCGATCGACTTGGAGGAGACCTGGCCGGTGATCGCGACGAGCGGGACGGAGTCCATGTGGGCGTCGGCGATGGGGGTGACCAGGTTGGTGGCGCCCGGTCCCGAGGTGGCCATGCAGACGCCGACCCGGCCGGTCGCCTGGGCGTAGCCGGTGGCCGCGTGGCCGGCGCCCTGCTCGTGGCGGACGAGGACGTGGCGGACCTTGGAGGAGTCCATCATCGGGTCGTACGCGGGCAGGATCGCCCCGCCGGGGATGCCGAAGACGATCTCGGCCCCCACCTCCTCCAGCGAGCGGATGAGGGACTGCGCACCCGTGACGCGTTCGACGGTGACGGGCTGCTGTGCCGCGCCGCTGCGGGGCCGCGGCTGCGGATGATGGGCCCCGGTGGCCTGCTCTGTCATCGGAAATCTCTTCTCGAAGGCTTCGGATTCGACGGTTCGGCAAACAAAAAACCCCTCGTGCCGTAAGGCAAGCGAGGGGAGCGCGTCGGGGTGGTCTGCAGGGGCTTCGTGAGCGACCTGCTTCAGCCGACGCGCTGTCCAAGTACGAGAATTCGGGTGCGCATGGGACCGACCCTCCCTCCGCGCCACCTGAAGTGTCAAGTGGGTGGGACGGGCGTCTCATTATTTGAGCGCAATGGAGCATGGGCCAGGGCTCCGGCACCTCCCACCGCCCCGGATCGTACGGGCAGCGCACCCCCGACGAGCACCTCGTTTCCCCCGCCCGAGGGATCGCCCGGCACTGTGTACGGGCCACGGTCGAGGGCGTGCCGCAGCCGGTGCTCGTCGAGGGCCCCGGCGAAGGCGGCGCCCTGGCCGTGGGTGCACCCCATGGCCGTCAGCACCCGGGCCTGCTCGGGCTCGTCCACGCCGTCGGCCACGGACTGCATGCCCAGGTCGCCGGCGATCCGCAGCAGCCCGGCCGTGATCTTGTACAGCCGGGCGGACTCCACCACGCCCTCGACCAGCCCGCGGTCGAGCTTGAGGACGTCGATGGGCAGCCGCCGCAGGGCGCTCATGGCGGCGTACCCCGTGCCGAAGCCGTCGAGCGCGATACGGACGCCGAAGCGCCGCAGCGAGACCAGGCGCCGCTCCAGCTCGTCGAGCGGGACGCGCGGATCGCTGCCGGAGAGCTCCAGGACCAGCGAGCCGGCGGGCAGGCCGTGGCGGAGGACGAGGGCCTCGATGTCCTTGGGCGGCAGCGAGCGGTCGAGCAGCCGGGCGGCGGTCAGCCGGACGAACACGGGCACGGCGTGGCCGGCGCCGCGCCGCCGGCCGGCCTGCTCGGCGGCCTTCTCCAGCGTCCACCGGCCGAGCTCGGCCGTACGGGCGCTCTCGTCGCCCCGGTCCATCTCGGCCACCCGCAGGAATTCGTCCGGGGTGAAGAGGATGCCCTGGGCCGAACGCCAGCGGGCCTGCGCGGAGACGGCGGTGATCCGGCCCGTCGCGAGCTCGACGACCGGCTGGTGCAGCAGCGCGAACTCGCCGTCGTGGAGGGCGGTGCGCAGCCGGGTGGCGAGCTCCGCGCGGCGGACGACGTCGGCCTGCATCTGGGGGGCGTAGAGCTCGACGCGCCCCTTGCCGGCCTGCTTGGCGCGGTACATCGCGAGGTCGGCGTTGCGCATGAGGGTGCCGGGGGTGATGCCGGGCTCGGCGAAGGCGACGCCGATGCTGGCGGCGACCCGGACCTCGGTGCCGCCCTCGACCAGATAGGGCTGGGAGAGGGTGAGCCGGAGCCGGTCGGCGATCTCCAGGATGCGGTACTCGCGGGCGGCGGCGTCGCGGGTGCCGTCGCCGATGATGAGGGCGGCGAACTCGTCACCGCCGAAGCGGGCGGTGGAGTCCCCCGAGCGCACCGATTCCTGGAGCCGGCGGGCGGCCTGGACCAGCAGTTCGTCGCCGGCCTGGTGGCCGACGGTGTCGTTGACGGCCTTGAAGCCGTCGAGATCGATGAAGAGCACGGCGGTGCCGGCGTCGGTGACTCTGCGGCCGGCGAGGGCCTGCTGGACGCGCTTGGTGAACAGCGCGCGGTTGGGCAGGTCGGTGAGCGGGTCGTGCTCGGCGGTGTGCTGCAACTGGGCCTGGAGCCGGACCCGTTCGGTCACGTCGCGGCTGTTGAAGATCAGCCCGCCGTGGTGGCGGTTGACGGTGGACTCGACGTTGAGCCAGTCACCGCCGCCGGAGCGGAAGCGGCACTCGATGCGGGTGGTGGGCTCCTCGGCGGGCGGGGCCGCGAGGAAGCGGCGCACCTCGTGGACCACCCGGCCCAGGTCCTCGGGGTGGATGAGTGAGGCGAGCTCGGAGCCGACGAGCTCCTCGGCGTCGCGGCCGTAGACCCCGGCGGCGGCCGGGCTGACGTAGCGCAGTATGCCGGTGGGCGCGGCGATCATGATGACGTCGCTGGAGCCCTGCACCAGGGACCGGAAGTGGTTCTCCTTCTGTGCCAGCTCCTGGGTGAGGGAGATGTTGTCGAGCAGCATGATGCCCTGGCGGACGACGAGCGCCAGGACGACCGTGCAGCCCGTGAAGAGCACGACGCGGTCGACGCGGTGGCCGTCGAGGACGTTGTAGAGGATGCCCAGGGTGCAGACGGCGGCGGCGAGATACGGGGTGAGGGCGGCGAGGGAGCCGGCGATGGGCCGGCCGCCGGCCGGCAGCGGCCGGGAGCGCTTGCCAGCGGACTCGTCCTGCTCCTCGCGGGCCACCCAGGGGGCGTACGCCATGAGCATGTAGCCCGCGAACCAGCCGGCGTCGAGGATCTGGCCGGAGCGGTAGTGGTCGCGCAGCAGCGGGGAGGTGAACAGGGCGTCGCACAGGACCGTCAGGGCCAGGGCGGCGATGGCGGTGTTGATGGCCGAGCGGTTGGCCGAGGAGCGCCGGAAGTGCAGCGCCAGCACCATGGACACCAGCACGATGTCCAGCAGCGGATAGGCGAGCGAGAGCGCGGCGTGGGCGACGGTCTCGCCGGCGAAGTGCGCGGTGTGGGCGAGGGCCAGGCTCCAGGAGAGGGTCAGCAGCGAGCCGCCGATGAGCCAGGAGTCGAGCGCGAGGCAGACCCAGCCGGCCCGGGTGACCGGCCGGCGGGCCAGCACCAGCAGGCCGATGATGGCGGGCGGCGCGAAGAGCAGGAAGCAGAAGTCGGCCGGGGACGGGGTCGGCACGGGCCGGTCCAGGACGACCTCGTACCAGCCCCAGACGGCGTTGCCGAAGCCGGCCATCGCCGAGGAGGCGGCGAACAGCAGCCAGGCGGGCCGGAACCGGGTGCTGCGGGTGTGCCCGTACCAGAAGCAGGAGGCGGCGGCCAGGCCGGCGGCGCCGCTCAGGCCGAAGTCGCCCATGGCGGTGGCGAGCCGGCACGAGCCCCAGCCGAAGGCGGCGCCCGTGGCGTAGCTGCCGCAGACGAGGGCGAGGAGGAGCTGGGAGAGCACGCCCGGCCCCCCGGCCGGGGCGGGCCGGAGGGCCGGCGCCGCTCCGGGGGCGCTCACCGCGCCGCCGTCCGGGGCGCGCCGGGCCGGGGGGACGGCGGGAGAGGGCTCGCCGAGCCGTGCCGCCGTGACAGGTGCCTGAGCCGCGTCGGGTAGATCGTCCATTGGCCGTGCATCGCCCGTCGCCCCCCTCGAGTTCCGGTACATCGCTGCGTCCGTACGGTGCGCGGCGCAGCCCCCGTCGGGACGATACACCAGACTCGTCACTCAGGGACATAGCTCATATACATAGCGTAACTAGCTACCGGATTACGGATACGCAGCGCAGCCGAATGATGTCTCTACGTGGTAGCGGCCTCGCGCGGCGCCGGAACGACTACGCGGCGGCTACGACATTCCGCAGAGGCTCGTCCAGTACGAATCTGGCCAGCTGATCGCGGAGCAGGGCCTTGGCGCGGGGCAGATAGGCCGAGGACGGCCCGCCCACATGGGGGGTGACGAGGGCCCCGGGCGCCGTCCACAGCGGGTGACCGGGCGGCAGCGGCTCGGGGTCGGTGACGTCGAGCGCGGCCAGCAGCCGCCCCCGTTCCAGCTCGGCCAGCAGCGCCTCGGTGTCCACGACGGGCCCGCGCGCGATGTTCACCAGCAGCGCGCCGTCCTTCATCCGGCCGAGGAACGCGGCGTCGACGAGCCCCCGGGTCTCGTCGGTGAGCGGCGTCGCGATGATGACCACATCGGCGTCGGGCAGGAGTTGAGGCAGGGCGGCGACCGGGTGCACCGGGCCGCGTGCTGTCGTGCGCGGGGAGCGCGCGACGCGCACGACCCGCGCGCATTCAAAGGGAACGAGCCGGTCCTCGATGGCGGCGCCGATCGCGCCGTAGCCCACGAGGAGCACCGACCGGTCCGCGAGCGCCGGGCGGAACTCCCGCCGCCACTCCCCCGCGTCCTGCGCCCGGACGAAGCCGGGCACGCCCCGCAGCGAGGCCAGGACCAGGGTCAGGGCCAGCTCGGCGGTGCTGGCGTCGTGCAGTCCGCGCGCGCTGCACAGCACCGCGCCGGAGGGCAGCAGCGGCAGGACGGGCAGCAGGTCGTCCACGCCCGCGGTGAGCGCCTGCACGACCCGCAGCCGGGGCATGGCCGGCAGCGGCCGGGCCGCGACCTCGGTGCCCTTGAGATAGGGCACGCCGTAGAACACACAGCGGGCGGGGTCGGTGGGGAAGTCGGGGCCGCCGTCCCAGTGGGCGTACTCCAGCCCCTCGGGGAGGCCCTCGATCTCCTCGGGAGGGATCGGCAGCCAGGCCAGGGGGCGGGCGGCGGAACCGCTGTGATCTGCGCTCATGTCTGGAGGCTATGCGAAGGGGCCTCCGAGGCAGAGGTTACTTTGGGGGCGAGGAACGGGGGGTACGGCCGGTGGAGCGCAGGACAATCGGTGCGACGGCGCTCGAGGTGGGGGCGATCGGCCTGGGGTGCATGCCCATGCACTGGGCGTACACGGCCTCGCAGCGGGACGGCGGGAGCTCCCTGCGCGCCGTCCACGCCGCCCTCGACGCCGGCGCCACCCTGCTGGACACCGCCGACATGTACGGCCCGTTCACCAATGAGTTGCTGCTGGGACGGGTGCTGCGGGAAAGGCGCTCGGAGGCCTTCGTCTCCACCAAGTGCGGCCTGCTGGTGGGCGAGACCCACGTCGTCGCCAACGGCCGCCCCGGCTACGTCAGGCGGGCGTGCGACGCCTCGCTGCGCCGGTTGCAGACGGACGTGATCGACCTCTACCAGCTCCACCGGCCGGACCCCGAGGTGCCCGTCGAGGAGACCTGGGGTGCCATGGCGGACCTGGTCTCCGCCGGGAAGGTCCGGGCCCTGGGCTGGTGTGCGATCGGCGCCCGGGCCCGGCGCAGGCCCGGTGCCGCGGGCGGGGCGCCGACGGACAGGTACGACGCGACGATCGGCCAGCTGGAACGGGTGCAGCAGGTCTTCCCGGTCAGCTGCGTCCAGGCCGAGCTGTCGGTGTGGTCGAGGGAGGCGCTGCGCCGGCTGGCGCCGTGGTGCGCCTCGCGCGGCGTGGGACTGCTGGCCGCGATGCCCCTGGGGAACGGTTTCCTCAGTGGCACCCTCACCCCCGGCCAGGGCTTCGAGCCCGAGGACGTCCGGGCCCGCCACCCGCGCTTCACGGCCGAGATGATGGCCGCCAACCAGCCCATCGTCGCCGGGCTGCGCCGGGTCGCGCGCCGCCACGACGCGACGGCGGCGCAGGTCGCCCTCGCCTGGGTGCTGGCGCAGGGCCGGCACGTGATCCCGGTGCCGGGCACGAAGAAGGCCCGGTGGGCGGTGCAGAACGCGGCGGCCGCCGGACTGCGGCTCACGGACGAGGACTTCGCCGAGATAGCGGCCCTGCCGGCGGCCATGGGGTCCTGGGACTGAGCGCGTCCGGGTGTATGAAGGACGGGTGACCGATGGCCCCCGAGGCGTCAGGACCCGAGCCGTACGACCCGTACTCCCCGCGCGACCCGTACTCCCCGCGCGACCCGTACGACCGGCCCGGCGCGCACGGTCCGTGGCCGCCGTGGCCGCCGTGGCCGCCGCGCTGCTGATCGCCGTCGCCGGCTGTTCGGACGGCGGCGCGCGGGACGGGGGGCCGCCGGAGGGCGGCCCGTCACCGTCCGGGTCCGCCGCCGCCCCGCCCGCCCGGGGCTCGGCCGAGGTGGTCCGCACGCTCGCCACCGGGCTGGCCTCCCCCTGGGGCGTGGCCGCGCTGCCCGGCGGCGACCTGCTGGTGGGCTCGCGCGACACCGGCGAGATCGTCCGGATCGCGGCCTCGGACGGCCGGCGGACCGAGCTGGGCCGGCTGCCCGGGGTGGCGGCCGCCGGCGAGGGCGGGCTGCTGGGGCTGGCCGTCCCGCCCGGCTGGGCCCGGGACCGCACGCTGTACGCCTACCTCACCACCGCCTCCGACAACCGGATCGTCCGCGTGCGCGTGGACGACGCGCGCCCGGCGGGCGAGCGGCTGTCCGCGCCGGTCACCGTCCTCGACGGCATCCCCAAGGGGACGATCCACAACGGCGGCCGCATCGCCTTCGGCCCCGACGGGATGCTCTACGCCGGCACGGGCGAGGGCGGGCGGCCCGCCCTGGCCCAGGACCCCGCGTCCCTCGGCGGCAAGATCCTGCGCATGACGCCGGACGGCGGGCCCGCCCCCGGCAATCCGTGGGCCGGCTCGGTCGTCCACAGCCTCGGCCACCGCAACGTCCAGGGGCTGGCCTGGGACGCGGACGGGCGGCTGTGGGCCGCGGAGTTCGGCCAGGACACCTGGGACGAGATCAATCTCGTCCGGCCCGGCCGGAACTACGGCTGGCCGCGCGCCGAGGGCAGGGCGGGCCGGCCCGGTCTCACCGACCCGGTGGTGCAGTGGCACCCCTCCGAGGCCTCCCCCAGCGGCCTCGCCTACGCGGCCGGATCGCTGTGGGCGGCCGGTCTGCGCGGTGAGCGGCTCTGGCGGATCCCGCTGCGCGGCGAGCGGCCCGCGGCGGATCCCCAGGCGTTCCTCCGGGGGAACTACGGGCGGCTTCGCACGGTTGTACCTACCGACGACGGCGGGCTGTGGCTGACGACGAGCAACACGGACGGCCGGGGCACCCCCGGCCCCCGGGACGACCGGCTGCTCCGCCTGAAGGTGACGTGACGGACGGGAGTCCTGATGTTCAACGTGATCGAGGAGCTGTTCTCGCCGGCCCGCAAGCACACCGACGAGGAGCACAAGCGCCTGGAGCTCACCCGCGAGGACGTCGGCGACGCGGACCCGGCCCGGGGCCCGGTCGACCTCGACTCGGGCCGCGTGGTCATCCGCCCCCGGCAGGGCTGATCCCGGCCGCGGCGACCGGGCCCGGCGCCACGGGCTCCGGGCTCGCCCCCGCGCACGGCGGGACGGCCGCCGGCCCGGTCGTGGGCTCCTCGGCCGGCTCGATGCTGATGCGCGGCAGGACCCGCTCCATCCAGGCCGGCAGCCACCAGTTGGCGCCGCCGAGCAGGTGCATGAGCGCGGGGACCAGCAGCGTGCGCAGGACGAAGGCGTCCAGCGCCACGGCGGACGCCAGGCCGATGCCGAACATGGCGATCACGCGGTCGCCGCTGAGCACGAAGGCCAGGAAGACCGAGATCATGATGACGGCCGCCGAGTTGATCACGCGGCTGGTCTCGGCCAGGCCCACCCGGACCGCCCGGCAGTTGTCCCGGGTGGCCAGCCATTCCTCGTACATCCGGCTGACCAGGAAGACCTGGTAGTCCATGGACAGGCCGAAGAGCACCGACACCATCACGACGGGCAGGAACGGCTCGACGGGCCCGGCGCCGCCCAGACCGAGCGGCTCGCTGCCCCAGCCCCACTGGAAGACGGCGACGACGACGCCGAACGAGGAGGCGACGGCGGCCATGTTCATCGCGGCGGCCTTCAGCGGTATGCCGATGCTGCGGAAGGCCAGCAGGAGCAGCAGGCAGCCCAGCCCGACGACGGTCCCGACGAAGAGCGGCAGCTTGCCCAGGATGACGCGCGCGAAGTCGTCGTAGCTCGCGGTCATGCCGCCCACGTGGACGTCGAGCCCGCTGCCGGCGGTGGCCTTCGGCAGCACGCCCGCGCGGAGCCGGTCGACGAGGTCGCTGGTGTCCCGGGACTGCGGCGAGGTGGTGGGGACCACGGTGATCACGCCGGTGTCGCCGCGGCCGTTGAGGGTGGAGGGGGTCACGGCGGCGACGCCGGGGGTGTGCCGCAGGGTCTCCGGGAGCCGGTTGAAGGCCAGCCGGTCGGAGGCGCTGTCGAGGGGCGCGACCAGCGTCAGCGGGCCGTTGACGCCGGGGCCGAAGCCGCCGGCGAGCATGTCGTACGCCTGGCGGGTGGTGGAGCCCGCCGGTTTGGTGCCCTGGTCGGAGGTGCCCAGGTGGAGGGCGAGGGTGGGCAGGGCCAGGGTCAGCATGACGGCCGCGGCTGCGGTGCCCAGCGGCCTGGGGTGGCGCTCGACGAACGCGGCCCAGCGGGCGGCCAGGCCGGTGGGGGTCTCCGGGGCCGGCCCGGAGGCGGCCAGGGCGCGGCGCTCGCGGCGGCCGAGGGCGCGCGGGCCGATGAGGGACAGCAGGGCGGGCAGCAGGGTCACGGAGGCGGCGACGGTGAGCACCACCGTCAGCGAGGCGGCGATCGCCACGCCGGTGAGGAAGTTCAGCCGCAGGACGAGCATGCCGAGCAGGGCGACGCAGACCGTGCCGCCCGCGAAGACCACGGCCCGCCCGGTGGTGGCGACCGCCCGTTCGGCGGCCAGCGGGACCGGCAGGCCCCGGCGCAGGCCCTTGCGGTGGCGGGTGACGATGAAGAGGGCGTAGTCGATGCCCACACCGAGCCCGATGAGGGTGCCCAGCATGGGCGCGAAGTCGGCGACCTTCATCAGGTGCCCGAGCAGCACCGTCCCCATGGCGGCGGTGCCCACGCCGACGAGGGCGGTCGCTATGGGCAGCAGGCTGGCGGCCAGCGAGCCGAAGACCACGAACAGCACCACGGCCGCCACGACGACCCCGATGACCTCGCTGAGGTGGCCGCCGGGGCCCTCGGCGCCGGCGATGCCGCTGCCGCCGAGCGCGACCCGCAGGTCGGCGTCCGACGCCGCGCGGGCGGTGTCCACGACCTCGGCGACCTGCGCCTTGCCGGGGCCCGCGGGGTCGGTGAAGGTCAGGGTGGCGTAGGCGGTCCGCCCGTCGGCGCTGACGCGCGGTGCGCCCTCGCCGCCGTAGGGGCCGCTGACGGTGCCGACGCCGGGCAGTTCCCCGACCCTGTGCAGCACGGCGGTCATACGGCGCTCGACGGCGGGGTCGCGGACGGTGCCCCGCTCGGTGTGCCAGACGATCCTGTCGTCGCCGCCCTCACCCGGGAAGGCCTTCTCCAGCAGGGCGGTGGCGCGGGCGGCCTCGGTGCCGGGCACGCCGTAGTCGTTGGAGTACGCGGGTCCGGCCAGCGCGGCGGCGGCCGTGGTACCGGCGAGGGCGACGAGCCACAGCACGATGACGGCGAAGCGGCGGCGCAGGCACCACCGGGCGAGTGAGGTCATCTGGCCGCTTCCCGGTCATCGCGTCGTTCTCCGGGAAGGACCCGTGGTTCCGACCGCAGGGCTGTGTGGGGCAGGAGGGACCCTTCACGGGTACCCCGGCGCCTTACTGTGACAGCCGGAAAAGATCATTTGTCCCCTTTGTGGGTTAAGCCACACAGGGGGTGACAAGGGCGTTCCGCACCCCCGGGAACGCCCTCGGCGGACCCTCCGTCAGCGGAGGCCGTTCCAGTCGTGGGCGACGTCCACCACGACGCGGTCGCCCTCCTGGAACACCCGGAACGGCAGCCGGGCACGGACGCCCAGCCCGACCTGGGTGTCGCCCTCGAAGCTGCTGGCGAAACGGGTGTCCCGGAAGGTGCGGTAGCCGGTGAGGTCCACCCCGGGCAGCGGCTGCCGCGCCTTGGCGTGGTACGTGGGCCGGCCGGTCGCCGGGTCGTAGCTGGGCGCCGCCACCCGGACCTCCAGGACCGCCCCGCCGCCGACGGGGACGACCTCGCCGGAGCCGTCCTGCCGCAGCCGGTCGACGTACCGCACGTGGTAGCCGACCGGGGCACCGGTGCCGGACCCCAGGACGTCGAAGACCATCCGGTCGAAGCAGGCGTGGCGACCGGTCCTGATGTTCCCCAGCGGCTGGTACTTGCTGTCGGTGGCGACCTTGGGCAGGCTTCCCCAGCCGGTGCCGCAGGCCTCCGAGGCGGTCCGCGCCACCGGTGCGGCCGCCGCGGCCGGGCCCGCCGGCAGTACGGCCGTCATCCCCGCTCCCGCCAGCAGCAGCGCGGCCAGTCCCGTGCTCAACCGTCGCATCGCAACCCCCATACCTCGCGTGCGGGCCCCTGACGGCCGCACTGCCGCGATCATGCCGGACCGTTTTCCCCGGCGGAGGGCGTACCGGCGAATCTCGGCCATACGCGACGGCCCCGGGCGCCCGGCGTCACCGCACGCGCGACGGCCGCCCCCCGTGCGGGGGACGGCCGTCGTGCGTGTGTGCGGCCGGGCCGGCCGCGCCGGGATCAGCCCTCGACGCCGAGCTTCTCCAGGATCAGCTCACGGACGCGGGCCGCGTCCGCCTGGCCACGGGTGGCCTTCATGACCGCGCCCACGAGCGCGCCCGCGGCCGCCACCTTGCCACTGCGGATCTTGTCCGCGATGGCCGCGTTGGCGGCGATGGCCTCGTCCACGGCGGTGCCCAGCGCGCCCTCGTCGGAGACGACCTTCAGGCCGCGCGCCTCGACGACCGCGTCCGGCTCGCCCTCGCCCGCGAGGACGCCCTCGATGACCTGGCGGGCCAGCTTGTCGTTGAGGGAACCCTCGGCGACCAGCGCGCACACCCGGGCGACCTGCGCGGGGGTGATCGCCATCGTGGCCAGGTCCGCGCCGGCCTCGTTGGCCCGGCGGGACAGCTCGCCCATCCACCACTTACGGGCGGAGGAGGCGTCGGCACCGGCCTCGATGGTGGCGGCGATCAGGTCGACCGCGCCCGCGTTGAGGATCGACTGCATGTCGTGGGCCGAGACGCCCCACTCCTCGCGCAGCCGGTTACGGCGCACGCGCGGCAGCTCGGGCAGACCCTTCCGCAGCTCCTCGACCCACTCGCGGGCGGGGGCCACGGGCACCAGGTCCGGCTCCGGGAAGTAGCGGTAGTCCTCCGCCTCCTCCTTGATCCGGCCCGGAGTGGTGCTGCCGTCCTCCTCGTGGAAGTGGCGCGTCTCCTGGATGATCGTGCCGCCCGAGGACAGCACGGCCGCGTGCCGCTGGATCTCGAAGCGGGCGGCCCGCTCGACGGAACGCAGCGAGTTGACGTTCTTCGTCTCGGAGCGCGTGCCGAACTTCTCGCTGCCCTTGGGCATCAGCGAGAGGTTGACGTCGCAGCGCATCTGGCCCATCTCCATGCGGGCCTCGGAGACGCCGAGCGCCTTGATGAGCTCGCGCAGCTCGGCGACGTACGCCTTGGCGACCTCGGGGGCGCGCTCGCCCGCACCGGTGATCGGCTTGGTGACGATCTCGATGAGCGGGATGCCGGCGCGGTTGTAGTCCAGCAGCGAGTGCTGCGCGCCGTGGATGCGGCCGGTGGCGCCGCCCACGTGCGTGGACTTGCCGGTGTCCTCCTCCATGTGGGCGCGCTCGATCTCCACGCGGAAGACCTCGCCGTCCTCCAGCTGGACGTCCAGGTAGCCGTTGAAGGCGATGGGCTCGTCGTACTGGGAGGTCTGGAAGTTCTTCGGCATGTCCGGATAGAAGTAATTCTTCCGGGCGAAGCGGCACCACTCGGCGATCTCGCAGTGCAGCGCGAGACCGATCTTCACGGCCGACTCGACACCGATCGCGTTGACGACCGGCAGGGCGCCGGGCAGGCCGAGGCAGGTGGGGCAGGTCTGCGTGTTGGGCTCGGCGCCCAGCTCCGTGGAGCACCCGCAGAACATCTTGGTCTTGGTGCCGAGTTCGACGTGCACCTCGAGGCCCATGACGGGCTCGAAGGTGGCGAGCGCCTCCTCGTACGACACCAGTTCAGTGACGGTCACGGAAAACTAACCTCTCAGTCCCGCTCAGCCCGCGAGGACGTCGTCGCTGTTCATGCGGCGCAGCTCGCGGACGAGCAGGGCGACGCCGGTGGCGATCGCGGCGGCGGAGACCACCGCGTCGACGAGCTGGAGGGTGTCCTGCTCGCCACGGGCCTTCTTCGCCTGCTTGGCGACGCTGATGGCGCCGAACAGGGTGGTGCCGATGGACAGGTACGTGCCGGCCTTGGACTTCTTGAAGCCCTTGGCCTTCTTCAGCGCGCTCTTCGTGTCGGTGCTCACAGTGCCGGTGCCTCCTCGAGAATCGGGTGGCCCCAGCGCTCGGTGAACGCGGCCTCGACCGCGGCACCGACCTTGTAGAGCCGGTCGTCCTTCATGGCGGGAGCGATGATCTGCAGACCGACCGGCAGGCCGTCCTCCGGCGCGAGGCCGCAGGGCAACGACATGGCCGCGTTGCCCGCCAGGTTGGTCGGGATGGTGCACAGGTCCGCGAGGTACATCGCCATCGGGTCGTCGGCGCGCTCGCCGATCGCGAAGGCGGTGGTGGGCGTGGTCGGCGAGACGATCACGTCGACCTGCTCGAACGACCGGTCGAAGTCGCGCGAGATCAGCGTGCGGACCTTCTGCGCGGAGCCGTAGTAGGCGTCGTAGTAGCCCGAGCTCAGCGCGTAGGTGCCGAGCATGACGCGGCGCTTGACCTCGGGGCCGAAGCCGGCCTCGCGGGTCAGGGCGGTGACGTCCTCGGCCGAGCGGCTGCCGTCGTCGCCGGTCCGCAGGCCGTAGCGCAGGCCGTCGAAGCGGGCCAGGTTGGACGAGCACTCGGACGGCGCGATCAGGTAGTACGCCGCGAGCGCCAGGTCGAAGGACGGGCAGTCCAGCTCGACGATCTCCGCGCCCAGCTCCTTGAGGAGCTCGACCGACTCGTCGAAGCGCTGGATCACACCGGCCTGGTAGCCCTCGCCGCGGAACTGCTTGACGACACCGACGCGCATGCCGGCGACGGAGCCGTTGCGGGCCGCCTCGACGACCGGCGGGACCGGGGCGTCGACGGAGGTGGAGTCCAGCGGGTCGTGGCCGGCGATGACCTCGTGCAGCAGGGCCGCGTCCAGGACCGTGCGGGCGCAGGGGCCGCCCTGGTCGAGGGAGGAGGAGAACGCCACCATGCCGTAGCGGGAGACCGCGCCGTAGGTGGGCTTGACGCCGACGGTGCCGGTGACGGCGGCGGGCTGGCGGATGGAGCCGCCGGTGTCCGTGCCGATGGCCAGCGGGGCCTGGAAGGCCGCGAGGGCGGCGGAGGAACCGCCGCCGGAGCCACCCGGGATGCGGGTGAGGTCCCAGGGGTTGCCCGTGGGGCCGTAGGCGCTGTTCTCGGTGGAGGACCCCATGGCGAACTCGTCCATGTTGGTCTTGCCGAGGATGACGACGCCGGCGTCCTTGAGACGCTTGGTCAGCGTCGCGTCGTAGGGCGGGATCCACCCTTCGAGCATCTTGGAGCCGACCGTGGTCGGGACGCCCTTGGTGGTGAAGATGTCCTTCAGCGCCAGCGGGACACCGGCCAGCGGGCCGAGCTTCTCGCCGCGCTCGCGCTTGGCGTCGATCTCGCGGGCCTGGGCCAGCGCGCCCTCGCGGTCGACGTGGAGGAAGGCGTGGACCTTCTCGTCGACGGCGTCGATACGGGCCAGGTGGGCCTCGGTGACCTCGACGGCCGTGAGCTCGCCGGAAGCGATCTTCTCGGCGATCTCGGCGGCGGTGAGCTTGATGATCTCCGTCATGGGGTTCAGTCCTCCCCCAGGATCTGCGGCACCTTGAAACGCTGCTGCTCCTGGGCGGGGGCGCCGGAGAGCGCCTCCTGCGGGGTCAGCGACGGGCGGACCGTGTCCGGCCGCATGACGTTCGTCAGGGGCAGCGGGTGGGAGGTCGGCGGTACGTCCTCGTCGGCCACATCGGAAACGCGGGCGACCGCGCCGATGATCACGTCGAGCTGTTCGGCGAAGTGGTCGAGCTCTTCGTCCTTCAGCTCCAGACGCGACAGCCGGGCGAGGTGGGCGACCTCCTCGCGCGTGATGCCAGGCATGCAGCGATCCTCAAGGGTGGTGGATGGTGGGTACGGCTTTTCGCCCCAATCCTATGGCGCGCGGGAGTGTGCCCGCGAAACGGTTTCCCCCTGGCCGGGCCCCGGGCGTGGCGGACCCGGCGCGGGGCGGCCTCCGTCAGGTCACCGGCTGGTCCGCGTCCTGCTCGGCGCCGGCCGCCAGCGGCTCCTCGTCGCGCCGCCAGCCGGAGCCGTTGCGCAGCCGCAGCCAGGCGGTGGTCTCGTCCGGCGGCATGGCCGCCGCCACCAGCCAGCCCTGCACGGCGTCGCAGCCCAGGTCGCGCAGCCGCTCCCAGGTCTCGTCGTCCTCGACGCCCTCCGCGACGACGAGCAGCCCCAGTGAATGGGCGAGGTCCAGGGTGCAGCGGACGATCTCGGCGTCCTCGTTGTCGATCGCCAGCCGGGCGACGAACGAGCGGTCGATCTTCAGCTCGCTCACCGGCAGCCGGCGCAGGTGGACCAGGGACGAATAGCCGGTGCCGAAGTCGTCGAGGGACATCTTCACCCCGTGGCCGGTGAGCCCGGCGAGGGTGTCGGCGGCCCGCTGCGGGTCCTCCAGGAGGACGTGCTCCGTTATCTCCAGCTGGAGCGCCCCGGCCGGGACGCCGTGCCGGGCGAGCCGGGCGGCGACCGAACCGGCGAACCCGGGGGTGTGAACGTCGCGCGGCGAGACGTTGACGGCGACCGGGACCTCCAGGCCCATGGCCCGCCACTTGGCGACCTGGCTCAGCGCGGTCTCCAGCACGTACTCGGTGAGCCGGGGCATCAGCCCGGAGGACTCGGCGATGGCGATGAACTCGTCCGGCGATACCCGGCCGCGCTCGGGGTGCACCCACCGCACCAGCGCCTCCAGCCCCTCCACATGGCCGTCGAAGCCGACCTTGGGCTGGTAGTGCAGCTCGACCTCGCCGGCGTCCAGGGCGCGCCGCAGGTCGCCCAGGAGGCCGAGCCGGTCGGGGGTGTTGCCGTCGCGGCGGGCCTCGTAGACCTCGACCCCGCTGCGGTCCCGCTTGGCCTGGTACATCGCCACGTCGGCGCGGCGCAGCAGGCCCTCGGCGTCCAGGGCGTGGTCGGGGTAGACGGCGACGCCCGCGCTGGCCTCCAGGACGAGGGTGAGCCCGTCCAGGTCGAGGGGCGAGCCGAGGTCGGCGACCAGCGTGCGGGCGACACGCTGGGCGCTGGTGAGGGAGTCGGCGGTGGGCAGCAGGACGGCGAACTCGTCGCCGCCGAGCCGGGCGGCCTCCGCGTCGCGCGGCAGGGCCAGCCGCAGCCGCTCGGCGATCTGCAGCAGGAGGCGGTCGCCGGCGAGGTGGCCGAGGGTGTCGTTGACGGACCGGAAGCGGTCGAGGTCGATGAGGACGAGCGCGGCCCGCTCACCGGCCCGCTCCGCCTCGTCGAGGGCGGTCCAGGTGCGCTCCAGCAGCCACTGACGGTTGGGCAGGCCGGTGAGCGGGTCGCGCAACTGCTCCTCGGCGCGGGCGCGGGCGATCCAGAGGGTGGAGTCCAGCGCGATGAGGGGCACCGCGAAGAGCGGGAGCAGCAGGGGCGAGTGGTCGGCGACGACGGCGATGAGCGGGGCGATGCCGAGCAGGGCGATGCCGACGAGCGCCTGCCGGGCCAGGGCGGTGCGGGCGATGCTGGCGAGCGGGGCGCGCGGCGCCATCGAGTACCACAGCAGGGCACGGGTGACGGCGAGGTAGAGGAAGGCCGCGAGGGCGATCCGGGGGGCGGCGGCGGGCTGCCAGCTGTCGGGCAGCCAGGGGTCCTCGACGGAGGCGCTGACGCCCCAGGCGAGGAGGGAGAGTCCGGCGGCGGCGATGCCGAGGATGTCGACGGCCCCGTGGAGTAAGGCCTGCCGCCAGCGGTGCCGGCGGGCGGCGGCCACGAGGGCGACCACGGCGATGCTGACGAGCACGGCCGGGAGCCAGCCGTAGAGCAGCAGGACGGCCAGGGTGAGGGCGGCGCCGGATCCGGTGCCGCCCCACCAGCGGTCGCGTCCCAGGGCGACGAGGTGGACCACGATGAGGAGGGTGAGGGTGGCCAGCGACCAGCCGACGGCGCCGCCGGGGAAGAGGGCCCGGCCGGAGCCGACGGCGCGGCTGGTGCCCGCCGCGAGCGCCAGGGCGGCCAGGGTGAGGCAGACCGTGGGCAACGCGGGCGGGGAGAGCCGGCGCAGCCGCGATTCCGGTTCGGCGCTGTCGGTGGGTTTCATGCCCGTCCCTCTCACAGCCGGCGGTGCCCGCGCCACGGCAGGCGCACATCTCAACAGTAGGCCGCAGAAGGCCACGGCGGGCAGCGATCGGCAGCGGTTGCCCGAATGCGATCCGGCCTTCTGCGGCCATCTGGTACGCGCTGTAGGGGTAATGCCCACTGACTATGCGGGCATTACTCCGCGGGGGTGTCCTCCTGGGGCACGGCCGCCGCGCGCGCCGCCTCGGGGCCCTGCTCCAGGAGGACGCCGAAGCCGTCCTCCTCCAGCACGGGCACCTTCAATTGCATCGCCTTGTCGAACTTCGAACCGGGGTTGTCACCCACCACCACGAAGTCGGTCTTCTTCGAGACCGAACCGGTCACCTTGGCACCGAGGTTCTGCAGCGCCTCCTTGGCGGCGTCGCGGGTGTAGCCCGTGAGCGTCCCGGTGACGACGACGGTGAGTCCGGCCAGCGGACGCGGCCCCTCGTCCTTGGCGGCCTCCTCCTCCATCCGGACGCCGGCGGCTTTCCACTTCGCGAGGATCTCGCGGTGCCAGTCCTCGGCGAACCACTCCCTGATGGAGATCGCGGTGGCCTCGGCGATGCCCTCGACCGCGACCAGCTCCTCGACCGTGGCCTCGGCGATCCGGTCCAGCGAACGGAACTCGCGGGCGAGGTCCACGGCCGCGACCGGGCCCACATGGCGGATCGACAGACCGGTGAGGATGCGGGACAGCGGGCGCTGCTTGGCCGCCTCGATGTTGGCCAGCATGGACAGGGTGTTCTTCTTCGCCTCGCCCTTCTGGTTGGCGAAGAAGGTGACGATCTTCTCCTCGCCCGTCTCCGGGTCCCGCTTGGGCAGGCCCGTGTCGGGGTCGCGGACGTAGGACCGGATGGGCAGCAGCTGTTCGACCGTCAGGTCGAACAGATCGGCCTCGTTGCGCAGCGGGGGCTCGGCGGGCTCCACCGGCTGGGTGAGCGCGGCGGCGGCCACATAGCCGAAGTTCTCGATGTCCAGGCACTTGCGGCCGGCCAGATAGAACAGCCGTTCGCGGATCTGGGCGGGGCAGGCCCGGGCGTTGGGGCAGCGGAGGTCGATGTCGCCCTCCTTCATCGGGCGCAGCTCCGCGTCGCACTCGGGGCAGCGGGCCGGCATCACGAACTCCCGCTCGGTGCCGTCCCGCAGGTCCGAGACCGGGCCCAGGATCTCGGGGATGACGTCGCCGGCCTTGCGCAGCACGACCGTGTCGCCGATGAGGACGCCCTTGGCCTTGACCACGTCCTGGTTGTGGAGGGTGGCGAACTCGACCTCGGAGCCGGCCACCGTGACCGGCTCGACGACCGCGTACGGAGTGACGCGGCCGGTGCGGCCGACGCCGACGCGGATGTCCACCAGCTTGGTGTTGACCTCCTCCGGCGGATACTTCCAGGCGAGGGCCCAGCGCGGGGCGCGCGAGGTGGAGCCCAGCCGGCCCTGGAGCGGGATCTCGTCGAGCTTGACGACGACGCCGTCGATCTCGTGCTCCATCGAATGGCGCACCTCGGGGTCGCCGTAGTGCGCGATGAACTTCCGCACGCCGGCCAGGGAGTCGACGACCTCGGCGTGCGCGGCGGTGGGCAGGCCCCACTCGCGCAGGAGCTCGTAGGCGTGCGACTGGCAGTCGATGTCGAAGCCCTCGCGGGCGCCGACGCCGTGCACCACCATGTGCAGCGGCCGGGTGGCGGTGACGCGCGGGTCCTTCTGGCGCAGCGAGCCGGCGGCGGCGTTGCGCGGGTTGGCGAAGGGCGGCTTGCCGGCCTCCACCAGGCCGGCGTTGAGCTCCTGGAACTTCTCCATCGGGAAGTAGACCTCGCCGCGCACCTCGACGAGGGCGGGGACGCGGTCGCCCTGGAGGCGGTCGGGGATCTCGGCGATGGTGCGGACGTTGGGCGTGATGTCCTCGCCCGTACGGCCGTCGCCGCGGGTGGCGGCGCGGGTGAGACGGCCGTGCTCGTAGGTGAGGTTGACGGCGAGGCCGTCGACCTTGAGCTCGCACAGGAAGTGGTAGTCGGCGCCCTCGCCGACGTCGCGGGCGACGCGGTCGGCCCAGGCGGCCAGCTCCTCGTCGTCGAAGGCGTTGTCGAGGGAGAGCATGCGCTCGCGGTGCTCGACGGCGGTGAACGCCGTAAACGCTGCCTCGTACGCCCCGGCCACCTTCTGGGTGGGCGAGTCCGGGGTGCGCAGCTCCGGGAACTCCTCCTCCAGCCGCTCCAGCGAGCGCATCAGCGCGTCGAACTCGGCGTCGCTGACGACGGGGGCGTCCTTCACGTAATAGCGGAAGCGGTGCTCCTCGACCTGCTCGGCCAGCAGAGCGTGCCGCTCCCGTGCCTCCGCAGGCGTCGCGGCTCCCGCCGCGAGCTTCTTGCCGTCCTGTTCGACAGCCACCGTCACGTCCTCCCGTTGCTTCCCCGAGCCGTCACTCAGGGTTGTCCGCAAGTGATCTCGCCGCCCGGACGCAGTGGGCGAGCGCCGCGCGGGCGTACGCGGGCGAGGCGCCCGCCATCCCGCACGCCGGGGTGACCACCACGGACTCGGCGAGAGTCCCCGGCGACAGCCCCAGCCTGCGCCACAGCGTCCTGACACCCATGACGCTACCGGCAGGGTCGGACAATGGGCCGTCCACGCCGGGCACCATGCCGGTGAACAGCGTCGTCCCCGCCTCGACCGCCTCACCGATCGCATCGTCCTCACGCTCGGTGATCAACGAGAAATCGAACGACACACCGGAGACGCCCGAGCGCCGCAGCAGGTCGAACGGCACGCCGGGGGCGCACACATGGACGATCGTCCCGGCGTCCGCGCCCTCGCCCGTCAGCGCGAGGAGGTCCCGGTACGCCCCCTCCACGACGGCCCGGTCCACCGCCCGGTGGGTGCGGTAGCCGCTGGCGGAACGGATCCGGCCGGCCAGCACGGCGGGCAGCGAGGGCTCGTCCAGCTGGAGCAGGACGCGCGCGCCCGGCACCCGCCGGCGCACGTCCGCGAGATGGTTCCGCAGCCCCTCGGCGAGGGAGGCGGCGAGGTCCCGGCATGCCCCGGCGTCGCTCAGGGCCGCCTCGCCGCCGCGCAGCTCCAGCGCGGCGGCGAGGGTCCACGGGCCGACGGCCGAGACCTTGAGGACGCCGTCGTACCCCTGGGTGAACTCCTCCAGCGCGTCGAGGTCCTCCCCCAGCCAGGAGCGGGCCCGGCGGGTGTCACGTCCCGGCCGGTCGCCGACGCGCCAGCCGCTGGGCTCCACCCGGGCGAAGACGTCCACCAGCATCCCGGCCGTCCGGCCGATCATGTCCGCGCCGGGCCCGCGGGCCGGCAGCTCGGGCAGGTGCGGCAGCGCCTCCAGCGAGCCGGTGACGGTCTTCGCGGCCTCCCGGGCGTCCGTCCCGGGCATCGAGCCGACGCCGGTCGCGGTACCCGCGCCCCACAGGGCCTTCTTCTTCTCGCTCACCCAGGAAGAGTACGAGACCGGGGTCGGGCGGCCGGGCCGTCAGGCCCCGGACCAGCCCGGGCGCACCGTCAGGTCGTGGATCTCCGCGTCGCGCGGCAGGTCCAGCGCGAGCAGGACCGTCGTGGCGATGGACTCCGGGTCGATCCACTTGTCCGGCGTGTACTCCGCGCCCTCCTGCCGCTGCACGTCCGCCTGCATGGGCGTGGCCACCCGGCCCGGGTAGACGCTGGTGACCCGGACGCCGTGGGTGTGCTCCTCGGCGCGCAGCGAGTCGGCCAGCGCCTTCAGACCGTGCTTGCTGGCGGCGTACGCGCCCCAGCCGCCACGGGCGTTGAGCCCCGCGCCGGAGTTGACGAAGAGTACGTGGCCCCGGGACAGCCGCAGCTGGGGCAGCATCAGACGGGTGAGCTCCGCCGGGGTGACCAGGTTGACCGCGAGGGTGCGGTTCCAGGTCTTCGGCGTCAGCTCGCCGATGTCGCCCAGGTCGGAGACGCCCGCGATGTGGAGCAGCGAGTCGATGCGGTCGGGCACGCTCTGGTGGCTGAGTGCCCAGGAGAGGCGGTCGGGGTTCGCGAGGTCGGCCACGAGCGTACGGGCGCCGGGGAAGCGGGCGGCCAGCTCCTTGGCCCGGCCGGCGTCCCGGGCCACGAGCCACAGCTCGTCCCCACGCTCGTGCAGCCGCCGCGCGACGGCCTCGCCGATGCCCGACCCGGAACCGGTGATCAGATGTGTTGCCATGCCCCCAGCTTGCCCTAACGCGGACGCGCGGACGCCCAGGCCATGTCCGGCCGATCTCTCGGCAGCGGGCTGTCAGGCCGCCTACGGCGGTGGGCGCCCTGCGGGCGCGTCCTCAGGCGCCGGACAGGCTGGTTTCGGCTGAGCCGGACCGAAACCAAGCCCGTCCGGCGATGGAGGAAGCCGCCGCGCGGCGGTGGTGCGGACGGCGCGGCCCGCCGCGCTCGTGCACATGATCCCCTGGGCAGGCCTTAGGAGCGGCCGGGCCCCTCCGGCAGAGCGGCCTCCTCCGACACGGCGGCCTCCAGGCAGGCCATGGCCCCGGCCGGGTCGTCGGCGAAGAGGACCAGGTCGGCCAGCGGGACGGGCAGGAAGCCCTCCTCCTCCATGCGCCGGAACTGCTGCCGCAGGCCGTCGTAGAAGCCGGCCGTGTTCAGCAGCACCACGGGCTTGTCGTGCAGCCCGTGCTTCCTCAGCTCCAGGATCTCCGTCGCCTCGTCCAGCGTGCCGGTCCCGCCGACCATGACGACGATCGCGTCGCCGCGCGCCAGCAGCAGCGCCTTGCGCGCGGCGAGGTCCTCGGTGATCACCATCTCGTCGGCGTCCTCCCGGGCCTTCGCGGCGAGGAACTCCACCGAGACCCCCACCAGCCGGCCGCCGCCCTCCCGCACGCCGTCGGCCATCACCTTCATCAGCCCGGACTCCGAGCCGCCCCACACCATCGTGTGCCCGCCCTTGCCGATGAGCCGGGCGAACTCCCGGGCGGGCACGGTGTAGCGGTCGTCGAGGTCGGCGGCGGAGCAGAAGACAGTGATGTTCATGAGGTCACCGTACGCCCGGCGGCGAGCCGGGCGAACTCTTCCCTATGACCGGTTTTCGGCGCTCTTCCGTAGCGGTTCGGGAGCGGTTGTGTCGCTGCCGTGTCACAGATACCGCCGTGATTTGGCGCCTTGTAAGGCCGTTGTTAGCGTGACGTGCGCTCGACAATCCGGAGCGGAAACAAGCCAATTCATCGGGGGAGTCCTCAGCGTGAAGCTTCGTCATGTCCGTGCGGCCGCGGTCTTCGGCATCTGTGTCGTCGCCCTGACCGGAGCCCGCGGGCACCACGGCGGCAGCTGCTTCGGCGGCTCCAGCCACAGCAGCAGCAGCTCCTCCTCGGGCGGGTCCTCCACGACCACCTCGGGCGGCACCACCTCCGGGGGCACCACCGGCGGCGACAGCACCTCGGGCGGCTCCTTCGGGGGCGGCACGACGTCCGGCGGCAGCACGACGTCCGGCACCACCACCTCCGGCACGTCGGGCAGCACGTCCACGACCGGTGGCGGCGGCGGGAACGACGCGATGCGCGACATCAAGATCCTCAGCTGCGAGTACACCGACCGCCTGGGCATCACCGCCAAGATCCAGGCGACCAACGGCAGCGCCGCGCTGAAGTACGACTACCACCTCACGGTGAAGTTCTACGGCCCGGACCGCGCCCTGCTGGGCACCCGCAACCCGACGATCCCGTTCGTGGGCCCGGGCCGGAGCGACACCCTCGACGTCTCCCAGCCGTTCGTGCCCAAGGCGGGCACGTCCGGCACGGTCCGCTGCGAGGTCCCGAGCGTCTCGCGGTCCGTACGCAGCTGACGCGCCGCGCCGGCGGTCCTCAGGCGGTGCGGGCGGCGCCCGCGGCCCGCACCGTCGACGCGATCGTCGCCGAGCCGACGACGCGCGTGCCGTCGTAGAGCACGATGGCCTGCCCCGGGGCGACGCCCCGGACCGGCTCGGTGAAGGCCACCCGCAGCTCGCCGTCCACCAGCTCCGCCGTCACCTCGGTCTCGCCGCCGTGCGCGCGCAGCTGGGCGGTGTACGTACCGGGGCCGGCCGGGGCGACGCCGCACCAGCGGGGCTTGATGGCGGTGAGGGCCGAGACGTCCAGGGCCTCCACCGGGCCCACCGTCACCGTGTTGTTCACCGGGGAGATGTCCAGGACGTAGCGCGGCTTGCCGTCCGGGGCCGGGTGTCCGATGCGCAGGCCCTTGCGCTGGCCGATGGTGAAGCCGTAGGCGCCCTCGTGGGTGCCCACCTTGGTGCCGGCCTCGTCCACGATGTCGCCCTCGGCCCTGCCGAGGCGCTTCGCCAGGAAGCCCTGGGTGTCGCCGTCGGCGATGAAGCAGATGTCGTGGCTGTCGGGCTTCTTCGCCACGGCGAGACCGCGCCGCTCCGCCTCCGCGCGGATCTCCTCCTTGGTGGTGAGCGTGTCACCCAGGGGGAACATCGCGTGCGCCAGCTGCCGCTCGTCGAGGACGCCGAGCACATAGCTCTGGTCCTTGGCCATGTCGCTGGCCCGGTGCAGCTCGCGGGTGCCGTCCTCGTTGAGCACGACCGTGGCGTAGTGGCCCGTGCACACCGCGTCGAAGCCCAGGGCAAGGGCCTTGTCCAGCAGCGCCGCGAACTTGATCTTCTCGTTGCAGCGCAGGCAGGGGTTCGGGGTGCGCCCGGCCTCGTACTCGGCGACGAAGTCCTCGACCACGTCCTCGCGGAAGCGCTCGGCCAGATCCCAGCAGTAGAACGGGATGCCGATCACATCGGCGGCGCGGCGGGCGTCGCGGGAGTCCTCGATGGTGCAGCAGCCGCGCGCGCCCGTCCGGAAGGACTGCGGGTTGGCGGACAGCGCCAGGTGCACACCGGTCACGTCGTGCCCGGCCTCGGCGGCCCGGGCCGCGGCGACGGCGGAGTCCACGCCGCCGGACATGGCGGCGAGGACACGGAGGCGACGTCCGTCGCGGGGGCCCGAGGGTGCGCCGGGGCTGGACTCAGGAAGAGGCGTGGCAGTCATAGCCCTCCCAGGGTACGGGGTGCCCGGAACCGTACGGGGTGTCGCACGCGTTTTCGGTCGGGAGAGGGGTCGCCCTGGTGGAGACGGAAGAGGAACGGCGCCGCGGCGTCGGCCGGCGCGCGCTGCTGATCGGCGGCGCCGGCGCCCTGGTCACGGCCGGCACGGCCGGGTACGCGGGGCGGGACGAACTCGCGCGGTGGTGGTGGCGCGTCTCGGGACGGGAGCGGCCCCGCACGGACGGGGCGGTCGACCACCCCGGCGCCGAGTGGGTCGCCGCGTCCTCGGCGAACTGGCGGCGGGCCTCCCGGCCGGACGACTACGCCGTCGACCGGATCGTCGTCCACGTCGTCGAGGGCGGCTACGACGACGCCCTCCACGTCTTCCGCGACCCCCTCCACCGGGCGGCCGCGCACTACGTGGTGCGGCGGGACGGGCACGTGGCCCAGACCGTCCGCGAGCTGGACGTGGCGTTCCACTCCGGGAACCGGTCGTTCAACGAGCGCAGCGTCGGGATCGAGCACGAGGGTTATGTGGACCGGCCCGGCGACTTCACGGACGCGATGTACGCCGCGTCGGCGCGGCTCGCCGCCGGGATCTGCGACCGCTACGGCATTCCGGTGGACCGGAAGCACATCGTCGCCCACTCGGAGGTGCCGGGGGCCGACCACACCGACCCGGGGCCGCACTGGGACTGGGAGCGCTACCTGCGGCTGGTGCGGCGGGCCCGTGCGGAGGACCCCGCGGGCGGCTGATCCCCCACCCCGCCCCTTGCCGAGACCGGGGCTCCGTCCCGGACCCCGGTCCTCACGCGCCGGACGGGCTGAATGCCGGACGGGTCACAGGGCGCCCACCTAGCTCAGCCCCGCGCTCCGTGCCCGTTCCACCACCGGTCCGATCGCCGCCAGCAGGGCGTCGACGTCGGCGTCGGTCGACGTGTGGCCCAGGGAGAAGCGCAGCGTGCCCCGCGCCAGGTCCGGGTCCGTGCCCGTGGCCAGGACGACGTGGCTCGGCTGGGCGACGCCCGCGGTGCAGGCGGAGCCGGTCGAGCACTCGATGCCCTGGGCGTCCAGGAGCAGCAGCAGGGAGTCGCCCTCGCAGCCGGGGAAGGCGAAGTGGGCGTTGGCGGGCAGGCGGCCCGCCGGGTCCGGGTCGCCACTCAGGACGGCGTCCGGCACCGCGGCCCGTACGCCCTCGATCAGCCGGTCCCGCAGCGCGCCGGTGTCCCGGGCGAAGTCCGCGCGCCGCTCGGCGGCCAGCGTGCCCGCCACCGCGAACGCGGCGATGCCCGGCACGTCCAGCGTCCCGGAGCGCACGTGGCGCTCCTGGCCGCCGCCGTGCAGCAGCGGCACGGGGGCGTACCGGCGGCCCAGCAGCAGCGCGCCGACGCCGTAGGGGCCGCCCACCTTGTGTCCGGTGACGGTCATGGCGGCCAGCCCGGAGGCGGCGAAGTCGACGTCCAGCTGGCCGAAGGCCTGCACGGCGTCGGAGTGCAGCGGTACGTCGAACTCGGCGGCCACGTCGGCCAGTTCACGGACCGGCATGACCGTGCCGATCTCGTTGTTGGCCCACATGACGGTGGCCAGGGCGACGTCGCCGGGGTCGCGGGCTATCGCCTCGCGCAACGCGTCGGGGTGCACCCGGCCATGGGCGTCGACGGGGAGGTACTCGACGGTCGCGCCCTCGTGGGTGGCGAGCCAGTCGACGGCGTCCAGCACGGCGTGGTGCTCGACCGGGCTGGCCAGGACCCGGGTGCGGGCCGGGTCGGCGGCGCGGCGCGCCCAGAAGAGGCCCTTGACGGCCAGGTTGTCGGCTTCGGTGCCGCCGGCGGTGAAGACCACCTCGCTGGGCCGGGCGCCGAGCGCGGCGGCGAGGGATTCGCGGGCCTCCTCGACGGTGCGGCGGGCTCGCCGTCCGGCGGCGTGCAGCGAGGACGCGTTACCGGCGAGGGGCAGCTGGGCGGTCATCGCCCGCACCGCCTCGGGCAGCATCGGGGTGGTGGCGGCGTGGTCGAGGTAGGCCATGGTGGGCACGATTCTACGAGCCCGGGGCCGCCCCGTGACCGTCGCCGTACCGCTCCACGACGGCCGCCGCCACCCGCGCGAGGTCGGCGCGCACGGACGCCGGGGACACCACCTCCACGTCCGCGCCGAAGGGCAGCAGCGCCCGCCCGTCCCGGACGTCGGAGAGCGCCAGCTCCACGGTGGCCGGGTCGTCCCCGGACGGCGGCCCGGTCAGCCGCGGCCCCAGCAGCCGCAGGAACATGTCCAGGCGGGAGCGCCGCACCCGGGCCGTGACCAGCACCTCGGCCGGCCGTTCCTCGACCTCGCGGCGCAGCGCCGCCCAGGCGTCCGCGAGCTCCACGCCCGGCCGGCGGCGGACCGGCTCGTCGGTGACGGTGACGGCGGCGACCCGTTCCGCGCGGTACAGCCGGGGCAGGCCGCGCCGGTCGGCGACGAGGTACCAGACGCCGGCCTTGGCCACGAGTCCGTAGGGGTCGACGGTGTAGGTCCGGGGGCCGGAGTCGCCGCCGTGCCGGTAGCGCAGCCGCAGCCGCCGCTCGGCGAGGACGGCGGTGTGGAGGTCGCCCAGGTCGGCGGCCGGGCCGGGCCCGGCCATCCAGCGGACCGGGTCGACGAGGATGCGCCGGCTGGTGGCCTCGGCGGCGGGCCGGTGGGGGGCGGGCAGCGCGGCCATGACCTTGCGCAGGGCGGAGCCGAGGGCGCCGTCGAGGCCGAGATCGGCGTGGGTGCCCCGCGCGGCGAGGACGAACAGGGCGCGGGCCTCGTCGGCGGTCAGCCCGGTGACGTCGGTGCGGAAGCCGGGGAGCAGCGCGATCCCGCCGCGCCGGCCGCGCTCGGTGTAGACGGGGACGCCGGAGGCGGAGAGCGCCTCGACGTCGCGGTAGATGGTCCGGACGGACACCTCCAGCCGCTGGGCGAGCTCGGTGGCGGGCACCCGGCCCCGGGTCTGGAGCAGGAGCAGGATCGACAGCAGCCGGTCGGACTTCACATGATCAAGAATGCCGCCGGCCGGTGGAAAACCTGACGGCGGATGTCAGGTTGGGGACCGAGGCTGTGCTCACCGGAAGGCGCCGCACGGCGCCCGGCACCGTCCGCACACCGAGGGAGCAGCCATGACCGCCACCGATCCCGACCCCCGCCCCCTGTACGCCCGCGCCTGCGACCAGGTCGCCGCTCTGATCGCCCTGGCGGCGCCCGGGCGGCTGGACGACCCGACGCCCTGCGGGGACTTCGACGTACGGGGCCTGCTGGCGCACTTGGTGGGCGGCGTACGGGCCGCGGCGGAGCTGGGGCGCGCCGGCGAGGACGTGACCCTGGAGGCGGTCGCCGGGGTGCCGGACGACGCCTGGGGCCCGGCCTTCGCCGAGGCCCGGGCGCGCTTCGAGGAGGCGTGGGCGGACGACGCGAAGCTGGACGCGCCGGTGACCGTGCCGTGGGGGAAGCTGCCGGGGCGGGCCTATCTCTCCTCGGGCTGTGTGCTGGAGGTGGCGGCCCACACCTGGGACCTCTCCCACGCGCTGGGTCACCCCCTCGCCCTCGACCAGGGGACGGCGGAGTACGCGCTGGAGTGGGCCCGCCGCGTCCTGCCGCCGGAGCGGCGCGGCGAGGGCGTGCCCTTCGGTCCGGTGCGCCCGGCGCCCGAGGGCGCGGACGCGTACGCGCGGCTGGCGGCCTGGCTGGGCCGGGACGTCATGGTGGCGCCGCAGGCCTAGGGGAACGTTTCGCCGCCGGTCTTTCGTCGCCGGCGTCAGGCGGCCGCGCCGTCCTCGGAGGCGGCGCTGCGCCGGTGCCAGGCGCGGGGCGCCCGCCAGTTGTAGCGCATGGCCAGCAGGCGCAGGACGAAGGCCGTGGCGGCGGAGAGCATGCTCGTGGTGACGTTCAGCGCGTCGAAGCGGATCAGCAGCGCCGCCATGGTGGAGCCGACCATGGCCGGCACCGCGTAGAGGTCGCGGTCCCAGCGCAGCAGCGACGGCACCTCGTGGGCGAGGACGTCGCGCAGCACGCCGCCGCCCACCGCGGTGGCGAGCCCCAGGGTGGCGGCGAAGGTGAGGCCGAGGCCGTACTGGTAGGCCTTGACCGTGCCGGCCACACAGAAGAGCCCGAGGCCCGCGGCGTCGAAGACGTTGATCGCCTTGGTGATCCGCTCCACCTCCGGGTGGAGGAAGAAGACGAGCGCGGTGGCGATCATCGGGGTGAAGAAGTACCCGCGGTCGGTGAAGGCGGCGGGCGGCACGGCTCCGATGATCAGGTCCCGGAACAGCCCGCCGCCCAGGGCCGTGACCTCCGCCAGCACCGCCATGCCGAAGACGTCGAAGTTCTTGCGGACGCCGAGCAGCGCGCCCGAGATGGCGAAGACGAAGATCCCGGCGAGGTCGAGCGAGTGCTGGACGGAGGGGCTGAACAGATCGGAGAGCACCAGACATTCTTACTCGCCGCGGACGGTCCCCCCGACCAGCCGGCAGGCAGGCCTGCCCGCCGGCTAGTGCCCGCCCGGCAGCGGGGGCCGGTCACGGCTGGAGAGCCAGGTGTGGAAGAGGCCGCCCAGGTCCTTGCCGGAGACCGCCTCGGCGAGGCCGATGAACTGGGCGGTACGGACGTTGCCGTACCGGTGGAGCTTGGTCCACCGGGGCAGCAGCCGGAAGAACGCCGCGTCGCCGATGCGCTCGCGCAGCACCTGGAGCGTCATGGCGCCGCGGTAGTACACGGCCCGGGAGAGCAGGGTGTCCCGCTGCGGGTCGGCGATGTCCAACCGCCAGAAGGGGTCGCCGGGGCCGCGCGACCGGTAGGCGTCCAGGAAGGCCTGGTGGGTGCTCTTGCGCCCCTTGTGCTCGTCCCACAGCCACTCGGCGTAGGTGGCGAAGCCCTCGTTGAGCCAGACGTCCTTCCACCGCTCGACCGAGACGGAGTCGCCGAACCACTGGTGGGCGACCTCGTGGACGACCGTGGACTCGTCGCGCACGGCCGAGTAGACCGGCTTGGTCTGGGTCTCCAGGGAGAAGCCGGCCGCGGGCATGTCGTCGATGATCGCCCCGGTCTCCTCGAAGGGGTACGGGCCGAAGACGCGCGCCCAGTGGTCGGTGGCCTCGGCGGTCAGCCCGTAGACGTCGAGCCCGCCGCCGGCCAGGGCCGGGTCGGTGGCCACGTAGAGGGGGACGCCACCGGGCGTCACACCCCGTTTGACGTCGAACTTCCCGATGGTGACGGTGGCGAGGTAGGTCGCCATGGGCTTGGACTCGCGCCAGTGGGTGACGGTGGTGGCGCCGCGGTCGTGGGTGGCGAGGAGCCGGCCGTTCGAGACGGCGGTCAGGCCCTTGGGCGCCCTGATCCGGATGTCGAAGGTCGCCTTGTCCGAGGGGTGGTCGCTGGACGGGAACCAGCTGGAGGCCCCGTCGGGCTCGCAGGCGACGAAGACGCCGTCCGGGGTCTTCATCCAGCCGTAGCCGGAGCCGAAGACGATGGGGCCGCTGAGCGGCCGGGGGACGCCGCCGTAGGTGACGGCGACGCTGAAGCCGCTGCCCTTCGGCAGGGCGAGCATCGGGCGGATCGCCAGCTCGTTGCCGTCCCGGGTGAAGGCGGCGGGCAGTCCGTTCACCTCGACCGAGCTGACGTCGAGCCGCTTCAGGTCCAGGTGGAAGGAGGTCAGGCCGCGGGTGGCCCGCGCGGTGAGGGTGGCCCGGCCGTCGAGGCGGCCGGTGTCCGGGGCGTAGCGGAGGTCGAGGTCGTAGTGGCGGACGTCGAAGCCGCCGTTGCCCAGGTCCGGGAAGTAGGGGTCGCCGGCGCCGCGGGCGCCGGGGCCCATCGGGGGCGCGGTGGGCGGGCGGGGGGCGCCGGGGAGCGCGGCCATCCCGAAGGCGGTCGCCGCCGCGGTGGCGAGGGCCAGCAGTCCGACCGGCCCCCGCCCGGGTATCGAGTACCGCAGCGCGCCCAGCCGCCGTGCCGTCCTGATCGCGCGGGCCCGTATCGCCCGGGCCCGTATCGCGGGGGAGAGTGCCATGGAGTCGTCCCTTCGACCGCGCGGGCCCGTGTGCGGCGGCCGCGCCGACTCCGCACCCTCCCCTCCCTCGGTGCTCGCGCGGTCTCAGCTTGGCATGACTCTCAGGTGACCGCACCTCGCGCTCCGGAGTCGGGCACGGGCTCGGGGTGGTGGCAGGCGACGGCGTGCCCCGGGCGCGGTGACAGCAGCGGTGGCTCCTGCCGGGCGCAGACCTCGGTCGCCTTCCAGCACCGGGTGTGGAAGCGACATCCGGGGGGCGGGGCGATCGGCGAGGGCACATCGCCCTTGAGCAGGATCCTCCCCCCGCCGTCGCCGGAGGCCGCCCCCGCCCGTCTGCCGCGCCGCCCCGGGTCGGGCACGGGCACGGCCGAGAGCAGCGCCTTGGTGTACGGGTGCATGGGCGCCCTGTAGAGCGCGGTGCGGTCCGCGAGCTCGACCACCTTGCCGAGGTACATGACCGCGATGCGGTCCGAGACGTGCCGGATGACCGACAGGTCGTGGGCGATGATGACGTACGTCAGCCCCAGCTCGTCCTGGAGGTCGTCGAGCAGGTTGACGACCTGGGCCTGGATCGAGACGTCCAGCGCGGAGACCGGCTCGTCCGCGACGACCAGCCGGGGCTTGAGCGCGAGGGCCCGGGCGATGCCGATGCGCTGACGCTGGCCGCCGGAGAACTCGTGCGGATAGCGGTTGTAGTGCTCGGGGTTGAGTCCCACCAGCCCCAGCAGCCTCTGGACCTCCTTCTTCACCCCGCCCTCGGGGCTGATGCCCTGGAGCCGGAACGGCGCGCCGACGATCGTGCCGACGGTGTGCCGGGGGTTGAGCGAGGAGTAGGGGTCCTGGAAGATCATCTGGATGTCGCGGCGCATCGGGCGCATCCCGGACGTGCCGAGGTGGGTGATGTCCCGGCCCTCGAACTCGATCCGCCCGGCGGTGGGTTCGAGCAGTCTCGTGATCAGCCGGCCCATCGTCGACTTGCCGCAGCCGGACTCGCCGACGACGCCCAGGGTCTCCCCCGCCCGGACGTCGAAGGTCACGCCGTCCACCGCCTGCACCGCGCCCACCTGGCGGCGCAGCACGCCCTTGGTGATGGGGAAGTGCTTGACCAGGCCCTCGACCGCCAGGAGGGGTGCGGCTTCGTTCGTCACGGCGTCCTCGTCCCTCATAGCTTCGGTGCGATCTCTTCGGTCCAGATCCGGATCCGCTCCTCGTCCGGCAGATGGCACGCGAAGTGGTGCCGCTCGGCGCCGGGTACGGGCCGCAGCTCGGGCCGCTCGGTGCGGGTGATCCCGCCCGCGGGGATGTCGGCGTAGGGGCAGCGGGGGCTGAAGGCGCAGCCGGGGGGCACGTTGATCAGGCTGGGCGGGGAGCCCTTGACGGGGATCAGCCGCTCGGTCCGCTCGCGGTCGATGCGCGGCATCGAGCCCAGCAGGCCCCAGGTGTACGGGTGCCGGGGCGCGGTGAAGACCTGTTCGGCGGGGCCGCGCTCGACGCAGCGGCCGCCGTACATCACCAGGATGTCGTCGGCGAGCTCGGCGACGACCCCCAGGTCGTGGGTGATGATGATGACGGCCGAGCCGAACTCCCGTTGCAGGTCGCGGATGAGGTCGAGGATCTGGGCCTGGACGGTGACGTCCAGGGCGGTGGTGGGCTCGTCGGCGATGAGCAGCTCGGGGTTGTTGACCAGCGCCATGGCGATCATCGCGCGCTGCCGCATGCCGCCGGAGAACTGGTGGGGGTAGTCGTCGACGCGCCGGTCGGGCTGCGGGATGCCGACCCGGTCCAGCAGTTCGACGGCGCGCCTGCGGGCCGCCTTGCGGTCGACGTCGTGGTGGACCCGGTAGGCCTCGGTGATCTGGGCGCCGACGGTGAAGTAGGGGTGCATGGCGGACAGCGGGTCCTGGAAGATCATCGCCATCTCGCGGCCGCGCAGCCGGCGCACCTCGTCGGGGTCGGCGCCCATCAGCTCCGTGCCGTCCAGCCAGATCTCGCCGCTGATCCTGGCCTTGCGGCGGCCGTACTGACCGACGGTGTGGAGGCCCATGATGCCCAGCGAGGTCACGGACTTGCCGGAGCCGGACTCGCCGACGATGCCCAGGGTGCTGCCCTTGTCCAGGGTGAAGGACAGCCCGTCGACGCTTTTGACGAGCCCGTCGTCGGTGGGGAAGTGGATGCGCAGGTCGCGTACGTCGAGGAAGGCGGCCGGGGCGGTCCCGGCGGCGGGGGCGGTCGTCACGAGAGCCTCACTCGGGGGTCGATCACGGCGTAGAGGAGGTCCACCACGAGGTTGGCGAGGACGACCGCGGAGGCGGCGACGAGCGTCACCCCGAGGATCAGCGGGAGGTCGCGGTCGCTGATCGCCTTGACGGCCGCCTGGCCGAGGCCGGGCAGGTTGAAGGTGGTCTCGGTGAGGATCGCGCCGCCGACGAGGGCGCCGAGGTCCATGCCGAGGATGGTCAGCACGGGCGTCAGGGTGGAGCGCATGGCGTGCTTGCCGATGACCACCGGCTCGCGGAGTCCCTTGGCGCGGGCGGTGCGGATGTAGTCCTCGCCGAGGATCTCCAGCATGGTGGCCCGGGTCAGCCGGGCGTACATGGCGGCGTAGAGGAAGGCGAGGGTGATCCAGGGCAGGATCAGGCCGCCGAACCACGCCCCCGGGTCCTCGGCGAAGTCGGTGTACTCGCCGTCCACCCAGCCCAGTCCGTAGGAGAAGACGGCGAGCGAGAGCAGGCCGGTGAAGTAGATGGGCAGGGAGACCCCGCCGAGGGCGATCGTCATGGCGGCGCGGTCCCACAGGCTGCCGCGCTTGAGCGCGGAGACCACGCCCGTGGTCACCCCGCCCACCAGCCACAGCACACAGGCGCCCGCGGCGAGGGAGAGCGTCACCGGCAGCCGCTCCTGGAGCACCGGCCAGACGTCCTGCTCGGTGCGGAAGGAGTAGCCGAAGCAGGGCACGTCGCAGTGCACGGAGGTGCCGCCGCCGGTGTAGTCGCGGCCGGCCACGATGCCGGAGACGAAGTGCCAGAACTGCGCGAGGACCGGCTGGTCCAGGTCCAGCTTCTTCCGGATGCCCTCGATGGTCTCCGGGTCCGCCTGCTTGCCGACGTAGAGCAGCGCGGGGTCGGTGCCGGTGAGCTTCGGGATGGCGAAGAAGATGCCGAAGGTCACCAGGGTGACCACCAGCAGCATCACGACGACGGCGAACAGCCGCCTGAGGAGGTATGCGAACACTGCGGTCGGCCCGGCGGCGGACCCGGGGGCCGCGGTGGGCCCCCGGGGTCGTCGCGCGCGGCCCTCACCTGCCCTTCGGGGCCTGGCGGCGGGTGCGCCGGCGGAGCGGACGGACGGTCATCACTTCACGGCCATCACTTCACGGCCTTCACTTCACGCCATCACTTCTCGACGCCCAGCGCGGCGTAGTCGTAGCGGCCGTTGTAGGCGTCGGACGTGTAGACGTTGGTCAGCCGGGAGCTGCGCCAGATCACGTTCTTCTCGAAGACGAAGGGCAGGTACCAGCCGCCCTCGGTGACCTTCCGGTTGGCCTCCTGGTAGAGCTTCCCGGCCCGGACCACGTCGCTCTCCGCGATGGCCCGGTCCAGCAGACCGTTGATCTCGGGGTCGTTGATCTCGGCGTAGTTGTTGTTGCCGCTGTCCAGGATGAACCGGCCGTCGACCAGGGGCTGGAGGAAGCCCTGGCCGCTGGGGAAGTCGGCGCCCCAGCCCATGATGATGATGCCGTAGTTCTTGTTCTTCACGTTCTTGGGTGCGCCGATGATGCCGGGGGTCTGGGCGCCGTCGTACTGGTCGATCTGGACCTCGATGCCGACCTTCTTCAGGGCCGCCTGGAGCGACTCGGCGGTCGCGATCTCCGGCGGCTTGTTGTTGCGGACGGCGATGGTGGTCTTGAAGCCGTCCGGCTTGCCGCAGGCCTTCAGCTCCTCCTTGGCCTTGGCCTCGTCGGGCTTGCCCTGCTTCAGCTGGAAGGGGTCGTAGCCGCCGTCGAAGCCCTCCACGGCCGGCGGCAGCATGCCGGTGGCGATGGAGCCGCCGGCGTCGGGGCCGCCGCGCGCGGTCTGCAGCGAGGTGTGGTCGGCGGCGTAGATCACCGCTTTGCGGCAGTGCTCGTTGTCGAACGGCGCGACGGTCTTCGGGAAGACGGCGTAGCGGATGAAGCCGGTCTGCGGGTTGTCGACGTTGGCCTTGTTCGACTGCAGGGCCTTCTGGCGGCCGGCCGAGCCCATGCCGGTGGCGTTGATGTCGAGGTCGTAGTCACCGGCGATCAGGCGGTTGTCCATGTCGTCGGCGTTGGTGGTGAGCTTGAGCGTGATCTTGTCGGGGAGCGCCTTGCGGACGGGGTCCGAGTCGGCCTTCCACTTCTCGTTGCGGACCAGCTCCATGCCCTTGTTGGGGGTGTACGACACCCAGCGGTAGGGGCCGCTGGAGAAGGGCTTCTGGCCGTACTTCTCGGCGGTGTCCTTGTCCGGGCGCACCGGGGCCGCCGCGGGCAGGGCCAGCATCTGGAGGAAGTCGCCGTTGGGCTTGGGCAGCTTGAAGACGATGGTCCGGTCGTCGGGCGTCTCGATGGCCTTCAGCCCGAGCTTGTCGGGGCTGTCGTCCTTGTAGGGCCCCTTGTACTCCTTGCCCGGGTCCAGGGTGGTCATCAGCCACAGCGGGCCGCCGGAGATCTTGTCCTGCGCCCAGGTGCGCTCGATGCCGTACTTGATGTGCTTCGTGGTGATGGGCTGTCCGTCCTCCCAGGTGAGGCCGGGGCGCAGGGTGAAGGTGTAGGTCTTCTTGTCCGCCGAGACGGTGCCGGTGTCGGTGGCCATGTCGGCCACGACGGAGCGGCTCTCCTTGCCGGGCGCCGGCTTGGGGGTGACCAGGGTGCGGGTGTAGAAGCGGGCGAAGTCCCACATGAAGCCGTAGTAGCCGCGCTGGGGGTCCCAGGAGTCGGCGTCCTGGGTGCCGATGAAGCGCAGTTCGCCGCCCTTCTTGCCGGAGGCGGAGGCCATCTTGTCGATGCCGGCGTTGTAGCCCGGGGCCTTGCCGCCGTGCTTGCCGTGCGAGCCGCCGCCACCGCCGCAGGCCGCGGTGGAGACCAGGGCCGCGACGACGAGGGCCGCCCCCGCGGCCGACCGGCGCCTGGATGTTCTCTGGGTTGCCACGATGTCGCGACCTCCGTGGTTCGTCGCCGCCCCGGGACGGGCCGGCGGGGTGCGGGAAACGGCCTCCTGACGGGACGACAGGGGCGGTGTACGACGGGAGGCGGGCGGGACCGCGCGCCGGGGGCGCGAGCCCCTAGCGCGAGCCCTTGGGGTCGAGCGCGTCGCGCACGCCGTCGCCGAAGAGGTTGAAGGCCAGGACCGTGACGAAGATCGCCACGCCCGGGATGATCATGAAGAGGGGGTCGCCCTCGTAGGTGGTGACGGCCTTGGAGAGCATCTGCCCCCAGGACGCGGTCGGCGGCTTGACGCCCGCGCCCAGGAAGCTGAGCGCGGCCTCGGTGAGCACATTGGTGGGGATCATCAGCGTGGCGTACACGGTGATGGGGGCCACCAGGTTGGGCAGCAGCTCGCGGAAGAGGATGTAGCCGCGGCCGGCGCCCAGGCTGCGCGCCGCCTCCACGTACTCCCGCTCCCGGAGCGAGAGGGTCTGGCCGCGGACGATGCGGCCCACGTACGGCCAGCCGAAGAAGCCGATCACCGAGATCAGCACGGCCATCCGGACGCCCGAACCCTCCAGTCCCCACAGTGAGTTGGGCACCACCGACACCAGGGCGATGATGAACAGCAGCTGGGGGAAGGCGAGCAGCAGGTCCATCACCCGGCTGACGACGGCGTCGACCCAGCCGCCGAAGTAGCCGGCGACGATCCCGAACACCGTGCCGAGCACCACCGCGACGACCGCCGAGAGGAAGGCCACCAGCAGGGAGACCCGGGCCCCGTAGACGACCCGGCTGAAGACGTCGCGGCCGTTGCCCGGCTCGACGCCGAACAGGAAGTCCGAGCTGATGCCGCCCCAGGCCCCCTTGGGGGTGCTGAAGGACGGATCAATCGTTTCTTCATGGAATTCGTTCGGCGGGTGCCCGAGCAGCCCGACGATGAGCGGGGCGAGGACCGCGACCAGGACGAGCAGCAGCACGACGACCCCGCCGGCCAGCGCCACCCTGTCCCGTTTCAGCCGGATCCAGGCGATGCGCCAGGGGGAGCGTCCCTCGATGGCCGTGCCGGGCACGGCGGTGGCGACGTCGAGGGCGGCATCCCCGGCCGCGCCCGGGTCGTGCGGTGGAGCCGTCATCTGTGGTGGACCCCTCTCGGCCGGCGACCTCCGGCCCGACGCCCTCCGCGACCGGCGGAGGTTCACCTCACTGTGCGAGTGGTGCGATGCGTGCGGTGGTACGGGGACGTGCGCGTGGAGCGGGTCGTACGCGATAGGACGGGTCTGCGCGCGGGGGCCGTCGGCCCTCGCTGGCGGGAGTCTTCAATGTGGCGCCGATCACCCGCCAGACGTCGTCGGCAAAGGATGCGCAACCGTGATGTACGGAGGAAGCTTCCGTTATCCGGACGGACCGGGTCCGCCAGCGGTCAGTACGCGCCGGCCTGCCAGCCCTGCTGCGGCGGGTAGCCGTAGCCGGACGTCGGGGCGGGCGCGCCGCCGTAGGCGTCACGGTCGAAGAAGGGCCGGGCGTTGGCGCGCATCCACATCGCCACCGGGTCGTACTCGTCCGCCATCGACACCGTCGACACCGGCAGGCCCTCCGGGACCACGCCGACCGACTGCTGCATCATCAGCCGCACCGACTCCACGGCCGCCGGGGACGTGTCGTAGAGGTCGAGGCCGATCGCCAGATACGGCGTGCCGAGCGCGGGCTGCACCCAGGCGCGGCGCAGCGCGCGGACCACGGGGGTGCGGTGGGCGTTCTGCCCGAGCAGCGCGTAGAACTGCGGAATGTCCACGGCCGGTTCGCTCAGCTGGAGCGGCCCGGCGGGCAGCCGGTCCAGGCCGGCGGCCATCCGGCGCAGGTCGAGCCAGGGGATGCCGACGCCGCCGCCGGGCGCGTGCGGGTTGAGCCACAGGCCCCAGCGGTCGGGGAAGAGGGAGGCCGCCACAGCCCGGCCGGAGACGACCTCGTGGGCGCGGTTCCAGCCGCTCGCGGCGAGCTCCTGCGCGGAGGTCACACAGGGTGCGTAGCCCAGCCCGTCGACCTCCATGTTGCCGTACTGGGCGTCGGCCGCACCGGCCTGACCGTGCCACAGCAGCATCCACACCCGGCCCTCGGCGAGAGCGCCCAGCAGCGCCTCGTAGGTGTCGTACCGGCCGGGCGCCACCTGGCGCAGCACCTGCTCCACGCCGCTCTCCCCGCCCGCGCTCACCTGGGTCCGCCTCTTCTCTCGGCCGCCTTACGGGTCCCGTCGCCCCGTACGGTCATCCAACCAGCTTACGAGCCCGGGGCCGCGGGCAAGAGAGCGGCGGCACCGTCACAGGTCACGGTCGTAGAACGGGCGCACCCGGTCACGCATCCAGTCGACCACCGGATCCTGCGCGACGTCGAGGAACACCAGTTGAACGGGCCAGGCCACGGGGGCCCCGGCCAGGGCCCGGCCGAGCGCCTCCAGGGCGGCGGTCCGGCTGCCCGGGTCGGGCAGTTCCAGCTCGACGCCCACGAACAGCGCGGGGGCCCCGCCCTCCACGCTCGCCAGGGCGCGCCGGGCGGTGCGGACGACGTCCCGGTCACGGGCGAACTCGAGGCCGGCCGCGGCGAGGAAGGCCGTCGGCTCCTCCTGCCAGTCGGGCTCGAAGAGCCGCACCCGGCCGCCGGGCGCCGCGCCGTCGAGGGCCGTCCGACCGGCCCGGCACAGCTCGGCGACGGCCGGGGGCGGCAGCGGCACCGTGACCGTGCCCTCGGGATTGACGGCGATGCCGACCTGCGGCGGCAGACCGCGGGCGAACTCCACGGCGGGGGCGACGGCGAAGGACACCTGCTCGCCCATCACGCGCAGGAACTCCGCGTGCGAGCTGAAAACCGGCACATAGGCGGCGCCGTCCAGCTCCAGCGCCGGCAGGTCGAGGGCGGCGCTCTCCGGGCCGCCACCGGCCGGCAGGGGTATCCACACGCTGCTGCGGCCGAGCACCTCGACGATGCGTTCACCGGATCCGGGCACGCCGAGCGAGGCGGCCAGCACCGCTTCGAGTTCGTTGCCGGGCCAGGCGGGGGCCCCGCCCTGGGGTTCGCTGATGCCGGGGATGCTCATGGCGCAGCACCCTAACGGCTGCGCCGGGCGGTCGCGTTCCGGGGCCCGGCCGGGCGGTCCGGGGCGCGGTCAGCCGAAGCCGATCACCCGTACGGCGTCGGCCGCGCGGCGGTCGAGGACGGTGACGGAGGCGGCGGCCGACGGCAGCCGGCCCTCGGCGGCCTCGGCCAGCAGGCGGGACATCGCGCGGCGGTGGCGGGCGAAGGCGAGGGCCGGGACGCCCCGGCCGCGGGCGGTCTGGCCGGCCAGGGCCGTCGCCGGGTCGACGGCGAGGAGCAGGACGTGCACCGCGCCGCCCCGGCGGCGGGCGGCCCGGGCGAGCCAGCGGCGCACCAGGCCGCGCTGGCCGCAGTCGTGGACGACCACGCTCCGGCCGGCGCGCACGGACCGCCGCAGCGTGGCGTAGTGGAGCGCTCTGGCGAGGGGCCGGTAGAGCGCGTAGGGCAGGCCGGCCGGCACCCGGCGCTCCACCCGTTCGCGTGAGTCCTGGGAGTCCACGCGCCGCACGGGCGCGCCCCGGCCGTCCGCCGGGGCCACCGCGCGGCGCATGAGGGTGGACTTGCCGCTGCCGGGCAGCCCGGAGACCACCAGCAGATCGCCGAGCGGATACCGCAGGTCGCCGGCGGTCCGGCCACGCAGGTCGAGCACCCCCGAGGGGCGCACCGGCGCCGCCGGCGCCTCCTGATCGGCCTTCGCCGGCACGTCCGTCCGCGTACGCACTGTGATCGCCTTCCCTCCCCCGTCCGTTCACCGGCCCCCTACCCACGGAACGTAAAGAAAAGGTAATCCAATTCATGGGACCTGGGGCAGTCCGTCGCACGCCCGTACGTGCAATGATGTGCGCGCCAGCAGCACCCCACGCACCAACCGCACGACCCAACTGCATACCGGCCGCTCGAATCCGCGCGGGAGAGTCCCGGCGAGCACGCAGCGTGCTCGCCGGGCGCCGAAGGAGCAAGTTCCTCCCTTGAATCTCTCAGGCCCCGTACCGCGCGGGTGAGGCAGATCTGAAAAGCGGGCCCCGCCGTGCAGCGGTGACGGTCCCACCCAAGGTGCAAGCCGAGAACGCCCCTCTTGGAGCTCTCGGTGAACCTCTCAGGTTCCGATGACAGATGGGGAGGCCGCCTTTCGAGGTATTCCTCCGCGACTGACTGCCCGGGAGCCTGACCATGACGAACGCCCCCCGCCGTACCGCCCTCGACGCGCTGCACCGCGCCCTGGGGGCCACCATGACCGACTTCGCGGGCTGGGACATGCCCCTGCGCTACGGCAGCGAGCGCGACGAGCACGTGGCCGTCCGCACCCGCGCCGGGCTCTTCGACCTCTCCCACATGGGCGAGATCACCCTCACGGGCCCCGAGGCCGGCCGCGCGCTGGACTTCGCCCTCGTCGGCAACCTCTCGGCGCTGGCGGTCGGCCGCGCCCGCTACACCATGATCTGCGACGCCGAGGGCGGCATCCTGGACGACCTGATCGTCTACCGCCTGGCGGACGAGGAGTTCATGGTCGTGGCCAACGCCTCCAACGCCCAGGTGGTCCTGGACGCCCTCACCGAGCGTGCCGCGGGCTTCGACACCGCGGTCCGGGACGACCGCGAGAACTACGCGCTGATCGCCGTCCAGGGCCCGGCCTCCCCCGGCATCCTGAAGTCCGTCACCGACGCCGACCTGGACGGCCTGAAGTACTACGCGGGCCTGCCCGGCACCGTCGCCGGCGTGCCGGCCCTGATCGCCCGCACCGGCTACACCGGCGAGGACGGCTTCGAGCTGTTCGTCGCCCCGGCCGACGCGGAGAAGCTGTGGCAGGCGCTGACCGAGGCCGGCGCGGAGGCCGGCCTGGTGCCCTGCGGCCTGTCCTGCCGCGACACGCTCCGCCTGGAGGCGGGCATGCCGCTCTACGGCCACGAGCTGACCACCGCCACCACCCCGTTCGACGCCGGTCTGGGCCGGGTCGTGAAGTTCGACAAGGACGGCGACTTCGTGGGCCGCGCCGCGCTGGAGACCGCCGCCGAGCGGGCCGCGACCGCGCCGCCGCGCAAGCTGGTCGGCCTGGTGGCCACCGGCCGCCGCGTGCCGCGCGCCGGCTACCCGGTGGTGGCCGGCGGTTCCGTCGTCGGCGAGGTCACCTCCGGCGCCCCCTCCCCCACCCTCGGCAAGCCGATCGCGATCGCCTACGTGGACGCGGCGCACGCGGAGCCGGGGACGGAAGGGGTGTCCGTGGACATCCGGGGCAGCCACGAGTCCTACGAGGTCGTGGCCCTGCCCTTCTACAAGCGGGCCCGCTGAGCCCCTCTCATCTCACCTGTCAAGACCCGTTGCACAAGCACTCACGCGCGTACAGGAGAATCAAGCCATGAGCAACCCCCAGCAGCTGCGTTACTCCAAGGAGCACGAGTGGCTGTCGGCCACCGACGAGAACGGCGTGGCCACGGTCGGCATCACGGAGTTCGCGGCCAACGCGCTCGGTGACGTCGTCTTCGCCCAGCTCCCGGCGGTCGGCGACGCCATCACCGCGGGCGAGACCTGTGGCGAGCTGGAGTCGACGAAGTCGGTCAGCGACCTCTTCGCCCCCGTCACGGGCGAGGTCGTCGAGGCCAACGGGGACGTCGTGGACGACCCCTCGCTGGTGAACACCGCCCCCTTCGAGGGCGGCTGGCTGTTCAAGGTGAAGATCACGGACGAGCCGGCGGACCTGCTGACCGCCGACGAGTACACGGCCTTCGCCGCAGGCTGACCCCGCCCGCCCCTCCTCCGCCAGGAAGTCCAGGAAGAACTCATGTCGCTTCTGAACAGCTCCCTCCATGAGCTCGACCCCGACGTCGCCGCCGCAGTCGACGCCGAACTCCACCGCCAGCAGTCCACCCTCGAGATGATCGCCTCGGAGAACTTCGCTCCGGTCGCGGTCATGGAGGCCCAGGGCTCGGTCCTCACCAACAAGTACGCCGAGGGCTACCCGGGCCGCCGGTACTACGGCGGCTGCGAGCACGTCGACGTCGTCGAGCAGATCGCCATCGACCGCATCAAGGCGCTCTTCGGCGCCGAGGCCGCCAACGTGCAGCCGCACTCCGGCGCGCAGGCCAACGCCGCGGCGATGTTCGCCCTGCTCAACCCCGGCGACACCATCCTGGGTCTGAACCTCGCCCATGGCGGGCACCTGACCCACGGCATGAAGATCAACTTCTCCGGCAAGCTCTACAACGTGGTCGCCTACCACGTCGACGAGCAGACCAACCTGGTGGACATGGACGAGGTCGAGCGCCTCGCCAAGGAGCACCGTCCGAAGCTGATCGTCGCCGGCTGGTCCGCCTACCCGCGCCAGCTGGACTTCGCGGCCTTCCGCCGGATCGCCGACGAGGTCGGCGCGTACCTGATGGTCGACATGGCCCACTTCGCGGGCCTGGTCGCCGCGGGTCTCCACCCCAACCCGGTGCCGCACGCCCACGTCGTGACGACCACCACCCACAAGACGCTGGGCGGCCCCCGCGGCGGTGTGATCCTCTCCACGGCCGAGCTGGCCAAGAAGATCAACTCCGCGGTCTTCCCCGGCCAGCAGGGTGGTCCGCTGGAGCACGTGATCGCCGCCAAGGCCGTCAGCTTCAAGGTCGCCGCGAGCGAGGAGTTCAAGGAGCGCCAGCAGCGTACGCTGGAGGGCGCGAAGATCCTGGCCGAGCGCCTGGTCCAGGACGACGTGGCCGCGGCCGGCGTCTCCGTCCTGTCCGGCGGCACGGACGTGCACCTGGTCCTGGTGGACCTGCGCAACTCCGAGCTCGACGGCCAGCAGGCCGAGGACCGCCTCCACGAGGTGGGCATCACCGTCAACCGCAACGCCATCCCGAACGACCCCCGCCCGCCGATGGTCACCTCGGGTCTGCGGATCGGCACCCCGGCCCTGGCCACCCGGGGCTTCACGGCCGAGGACTTCCGCGAGGTCGCGGACGTCATCGCCGAGGCCCTCAAGCCCGGCTTCGACGCCGAGGCGCTGCGGGACCGCGTCACCGCCCTGGCGGCGAAGCACCCGCTGTACCCCGGTCTGAAGTAGGACCGACGCACGGGATTCACCGGTCGGTGCGGGGCACCGGGCACGCTGCGAGGTGTGTCCGGTGCCCCGCGTCACGACCGGGGCCCGGCGCCCCGTGCGGTGTGAGAACACCCACCGCGGCGAGCGGCCGGCATCACGCACACTGAAGGGTGTGCGCGGCGCCTCCCCTCACGTCCCGCACCACCTGTACCACCTCTTGTACCACCCTGTACCACCGACCCGAAGGAGCTGCCACCGTGGCCATCTCCGTCTTCGATCTCTTCTCGATCGGCATAGGCCCGTCCAGCTCCCACACGGTCGGCCCCATGCGCGCCGCCCGCATGTTCGTGGGACGCCTCAAGAAGGACGGGCTGCTCGCGCAGACCACGTCCGTGCGCGCGGAGCTCTACGGCTCCCTCGGCGCCACCGGCCACGGCCACGGCACCCCCAAGGCCGTGCTGCTGGGCCTGGAGGGCCACTCCCCCCGTACCGTCGACGTCGAGATCGCCGACGACGAGGTCGAGCGCATCCGCACCACCAAGCGGCTGCGCCTCCTCGGCGCCGAGATCGGGTCGGACCACGAGATCGACTTCGACGAGTCGACCCAGCTGATCCTCCACCGCCGCCGCGCCCTGCCGTACCACGCCAACGGCATGACCCTCTTCGCCTACGACGAGACGGGCGCCCCGCTGCTGGAGAAGACCTACTACTCGGTCGGCGGCGGCTTCGTCGTCGACGAGGACGCGGTGGGCGCGGACCGGATCGTCCTGGACGACACGGTCCTGAAGTACCCCTTCCGCACCGGCGACGAGCTGCTGCGCATGTCCCGCGAGTCCGGCCTGTCGATCTCCGCGATGATGATGGAGAACGAGAAGGCCTGGCGCACGGAGGAGGAGATCCGCGCCGGTCTGCTGGAGATCTGGCGCGTCATGCAGGCCTGTGTCACCCGCGGCATGGCCCGCGAGGGTATCCTGCCCGGCGGCCTCAAGGTCCGCCGCCGCGCCGCCAGCACCGCCCGCCAGCTGCGCGCCGAGGGCGACGCCCAGGCCCGCGCGATGGAGTGGATCACGGTCTACGCCATGGCGGTCAACGAGGAGAACGCGGCCGGCGGCCGGGTCGTCACCGCCCCCACCAACGGCGCCGCGGGCATCATCCCGGCCGTGCTGCACTACTACATGAACTTCGTCCCCGGCGCGGACGAGGACGGCATCGTGCGCTTCCTGCTGGCGGCGGGCGCCATCGGCATGCTCTTCAAGGAGAACGCCTCCATCTCCGGCGCCGAGGTCGGCTGCCAGGGCGAGGTCGGCTCCGCCTGCTCGATGGCCTCCGGCGGTCTCGCCGAGGTCCTCGGCGGCACCCCGGAGCAGGTCGAGAACGCGGCCGAGATCGGCATGGAGCACAACCTCGGCCTGACCTGCGACCCGGTCGGCGGCCTGGTGCAGATCCCGTGCATCGAGCGGAACGGCATGGCGGCCGCCAAGGCCGTCACCGCCGCCCGCATGGCCCTGCGCGGCGACGGCCGGCACCACGTCTCCCTCGACAAGGTCATCAAGACCATGAAGGAGACGGGCGCCGACATGAAGGTCAAGTACAAGGAGACGGCGCGCGGCGGCCTGGCCGTCAACGTCATCGAGTGCTGACCTGACCCGCACCCGCTGACACGCCCGAGCCCGTGAGCGCCGGGCGGACCGGAGAAGACATCCGGTCCGCCCGGCGCTCCGCGCTATCCGCGGGTCTGCTCGCGCAGCCAGCCCAGGTAGGCCTCGCTGCCGGCGGTGACGGGGGTGGCGATGATCTCGGGCACGTCGTAGGTGTGCTCGTCGAGGATGTGGGCTTCGAGGGCCGTGTAGCGGTCCGCGGCGGTCTTGTAGACGACCCGCCACTCCTCGGCGGTCTCCACGGCCCCCTCCCAGCGGTAGACGCTGGTGACGGGCCCGTCGATCTGGGCGCAGGCCGCCAGGCGCTTGCCGACGGCGGTGCCGGCGAGGCGGACGGCGTGCTCACGGCTGTCGGTGGTGGTCACCACCGCGAGGTACTGGGGCTCGGACATGCCGGGACCGTACCGCTGTCAGAGGGGGCCCGTAGGCTCGGGGGCATGAACCACGCAGACCTGCGCGAGCTCCGGAGCGCGCTCACCACCGCCTCCGACATCGCGTTCTCCCTCGACGACGCCGCGCCCGCCCGCCATGAGGCGGAGCAGCTCGTGGAGGCCCTGCGCAGGGCCCTGACGGCCGCGGGTGCGCTGGGGGCCGGAATGGGCGCCACGGGCTGCTCGGAGCACCCGAGGGGGCCGGTGGACCCGCTCCACGGGGACGTGCGGGATCCCCTGCCGCAGGGCTGGGGCCGCTGTCTGCTGTGCAACGACCGCCGGCGCCGGGCCGGCGCGCAGCGTCGCAACTGGCGCTGACCCGGGGCCCTGGAAGAGATCCCCCAGGGCTCCGGCGCCGGGATCAGTCGTTCAGGGAGGCCCAGAACTCCTCGAAGGACAGCACGCCGTCGCCGTTGCCGTCCTTCTTGTTGATGATCGCCTGCGCCACGGTCTCGGTGACGTGGAAGTCGCCGAGCTGGGCCATGACGCTCTTGTACTCGGCGGCGGTGATGAACCCGTCGCCGTCGACGTCGAACCGGTTGAAAGCGGTGCGTGCTGCCTCGATGTCAGCCATGAGGGCCTCCCCTTGCGTTCTGGTGGGACCGGCACAGATTAGCCGCCGGTCACGAGGTCCAGATAACGGTCCCAGTCCCAGTACGGACCGGGGTCGGTGTGGGTGGCCCCGGGCACCTCGCTGTGGCCGATGATCGTCTCCCGGGAGACGGGGATGCCGTGGCGGGCGCAGACGGCCGCGGTCAGCCGCGCGGAGGCCCGGTAGAGGGCGTCGGTGAAGTACTCGGGGCGGTCGGTCCAGCCCTCGTGCTCGATGCCGATGCTGCGGGTGTTGTAGTCCCAGTTGCCCGCGTGCCAGGCGATGTCCTTCTCCCTGACGAACTGCCCGACGTAGCCGTCGGCGGAGGCCACCAGGTAGTGGGCCGACACCTTGGACCGGGGGTTCTGGAAGATCCGCCGGGTGTCGGGGAAGGTCTCCTCGGTCACGTGCACGACCACGAGGGCGACCGGATGGGAGCGGGGGCGGTCGGCGACGGTGTAGTTGGCGCCGTGCGCCGGGATCCAGTGGGTGGGCGGGTAACCGGAGGGTTCCATGGGCGCCTTCCCTGCAACACGCGCGGTACATAAACATAAGCAATACCGCTGGTTTATACATTGATTTCAAGGCTGGTGGCGCAGGTCACCTTGGATTGATGCCCTTCGCTTTTGGTTCTTGAACGCACCGCGTGTCATAGTCGAGCCAACGACCCTCATTGACCCGAGCCAGGTCGTTCTTGTCGCCGCGGAACACACCCCATTTCTCCGCGGCCCCCCGAAGAGACCCCCGCTCCGCCGCATGACGGCCGATGGGGGTCTCTTCGTATCCGGGGCCCGGTACGGGCGTCAGCGGTCGGCCACGCGCATCTCGAACCAGGTGGTCTTGCCGCGGGCCAGCAGGTCCACCCCCCAGCGGTCGGAGAGCTTGTCCACCAGGAACAGGCCACGCCCGCTGATGTCCATCTCGCGCACCGGCAGCAGGCACGGCAGCCCCCGCGAGGGGTCGCGCACCTCTATGCGCAGCCAGCCGCGCCGGCGCAGCATCCGCAGCCCGAAGTGCCGGGCGCCGGTGTGCCGGACGGCGTTGCCCACGAGCTCGGAGACCAGCAGCACCGCGTGCTCGGTGAGCCGCTCCGACAGCCCCCAGTGGTGGAGGACGACCGACTGGGTCATCCGCCGGGCGGCGACGGCGGACTCGGGGCGGGAGGGCAGCCGGACCTCGCCGAGCGTGGGGTCGCCGAACGTCTCCAGCGCCTTGAGCGCGATGTCGTCGTCCACCGCCGGAGCCCACCGCACGGGTGCCGTACCGACCCGCTGCGGCGGCTGTTCGGTTCCCTCCAGGCCCGCCATGCCCCCATCATGGCCGCGATCCCGGCCGGTGGGAGTGGAACGAAGGGATTCGGTTCACCGGAGGACGTGGTTCCGGCGGTGCCCGGCGACATATGCCAGTGGCCGCAGTCCCTTTGGAAAAGCCGGACTGACCTGCGGCGACCGACAGCGTGGAAAAGATCGCCGGGCGGGCGGAGGAAGGCCGCGTACGGGACGGGTCGCCCGTCGCGGAATTCCCCCACACGAGGCATGCGCCGGAATCCACGCCTCCGGGCATGTCACCTCAACCGGCGGCGCTTCAGACGAACTTGGCCTTGCCGGGACCATCCTCGACGAAACTACGCATACCGATCTCCCGGTCCTCGGTGGCGAACAGCCCCGCGAACCAGTTGCGCTCGATGGCGAGTCCGGTGTCGATGTCCGTCTCCAGACCCGCGTCGACGGCCTCCTTGGCCGCGCGGAGGGCGATGGCCGGGCCGGCGGCGAGCCGGGCGGCCCAGGCGTGGGCCTCGGCGTAGACGTCCGCCGCCGGGACGACGCGGTCCACCAGGCCGAGGGCGAGTGCCTCCTCGGCCTTGACCTGACGGCCGGTGAAGATGAGGTCCTTGGCCTTGGAGGGGCCGATGAGCCGGGAGAGCCGCTGGGTGCCGCCGGCGCCCGGGATGAGGCCCAGCAGGATCTCGGGCTGGCCCAGCTTGGCGTTCTCGGCGGCGATACGGAAGTCGGCGCACAGCGCCAGCTCGCAGCCGCCGCCCAGGGCGTAGCCGGTGACGGCCGCCACCACGGGCTTGGGGATGCGGGCCACGGCGGTGAAGGAGTCCTGCAGGCCCCGCGACCGGGCGACCATGGACGCGTGGTCCATGTGCTGCATCTCCTTGATGTCCGCGCCGGCCGCGAACACCTTCTCCCCGCCCCAGAGGACCACCGCGCGGACGTCCTCGCGGCGCGTCAGTTCGTCGGCGAGCTCACGGATCCGGTCCTGGGTGGCGATGTCCAGCGCGTTCATCGGGGGGCGGTCCAGCCTGACGGTACCGACACCCTCGGAGACCTCTAGATGCACAGTCATGACACCAGGTTAGTGCCGGTTAACGCACCGCGGCCCGGTGCACTGCGTCACAGACGCGAGGCACCGGGCCGCGAGGGTTCGAACGAGGGGTCAGCTCTCCTGCGGAGTGCTCTTGCCCCACTCGGACCAGGGGAGGTTCCAGCCGTTGAGGCCGTTGTCCGGCTTAATCGTTTTGTCATCGGAGTTCTTCACGATGACGACGTCGCCGATGAGGGAGTTGTTGTAGAACCAGGCGGCCGTGGTGTTCGGGTCGCCGCCACCGCGCTCGTCCTCCAGGCCCACGCAGCCGTGGCTGGCGTTCTCCGAGCCGAAGGTCGAGGAGCCGGACCAGTAGTTGCCGTGGAGGAAGGTGCCGGAGGTGGACAGGCGCATCGCGTGCGGCACGTCCGGGATGTCGTACTCGCCCTTGCCGTCACCCTTGGTGAAGCCCACGGTGGCGCCGTTCATGCGCGTCACCTCGTGCTTCTCACTGATGACCATCTGGCCGTTGTACGTGGGGTTGGCCGGGGCGCCGGCGGATATCGGGACGGTCTTGAGGACCTTCCCGTCCCGCACGACGGTCATCTGGTGGGTCTTCGCGTCCACCGTGCTGACCTGGCTGCGGCCGATCGTGAACTTCAGGGTCTTGTTCTGCGAGCCGTACACGCCCTCACGGCCCTGGACGCCGTCGAGGTTCAGGTTGACCGTCACCTTGGTGCCGGCGGCCCAGTAGTTCTCCGGGCGGAAGTCGACGCGGTCGTTGCCGAACCAGTGCGCCTTGACCGGAACCGACGGCTCGGCGGTCACCTTGATGGCCCGCTCGACGGCCTTCGGGTCGGTGATGCCCCGGCTGAAATTGATCGATACGGGCATGCCCACACCGACGGTGCTGCCGTCCTCCGGCGTGAAGTAGCCGACGAACGTGTTCTGCGGGGTGAGGGTGGTGAACGCCGCGTGCTTCGCGGACGGACGCCCCTTCCCGTCCTTGGCGATCGCGTCCACGGTGTACTTCGTGGAGGCCGCGAGGTGGCTGGACGGCTCCCAGGCCGCGCCACCGCCGGTTATCTTCCCGTCGATCGTGTTGCCCTTGCCGTCGGCCACCTTCACCGACGTCAGCTTGCCCTTGTCCGCCGTCACCTTGAGAGCGCCGCTGGTGGCGACGTCCTTGGCACCGTCCGCGGGTCCGATGTTGACCACGGCTTCCGAGGGACCCTTGGCGACCTTCTCGCCGCCCTTGTCGTCCGAACCGCCGCCGTCACAGGCACTGACCAGCGTCAGCACCGTTCCGAGCAGCAGGGCGGACAGCCCTGCGCGGCGGCCCCGGCTCCTCGATATCGGCTGCACCTTCACAACGGTTCTTCTCCCCTCGCACGGCCCGCGGCCACGCGGCGCCCCCGGCGCGGCATCCCGCGCTTTGTCGATAGATAACCACACGTCACCGACAACGCCGATCGGGTGGATGTCACCGTTCGGTCCCAATGGGAGGCGGTGATGCGAACCGTGCGCCTGTGGTGAGGGCGGTGACCGAAGTGAAGCGGCTGTTTCCGGCCAGGTCAAACCGGGGCTCAGTCCAGCGCCGATCCGGCCCGCCACAGGGCCCACGGCATGTTCCAGCCACCGAGGCCGTTGTCCGGCGCGACCACGCGCTCCCGGGAGCGGACGACCTCCACGACGTCGCCGATCAGCGAGCTGTCGTAGAACCGGCCGGCGGGCGTCGCCGCGCCCCCGCCCTGGACGTCGGGGAGCCCGATGCAGCCGTGGCTGGTGTTCAGCGTGCCGAAGGCGGCGGGGTCGGCCCAGTAGTTGCCGTGGAGGAAGGTCCCGGAGGCGGTGAGCCGCATCGCGTGCGGGACGTCCGAGATGTCGTACTCGCCGCCGAAGCCGACCGTGTCCCCGTTCATCCGGGTCATGGGCGCCTTCTCGGTGATCACCATCCGGCCGTTGTACGTGTCGTTGCCCGCCCCGCCCGCCGTCACAGGCACCGTCGCCACCCGCCGGCCGTCGCGCACCACCGTCATGGTGTGGGCCGCCGCGTCGACGGTGCTGACCTGACTGCGGCCCACATGGAAGCCCACGGTCTTCCACTGGCTGCCGTACACGCCCTGCGCCCCGCGCACATCGCGCAACCGGAGGTCGAGGGTGACGTCGGTGCCCGGCCGCCAGTAGGCGCGGGGCCGGAAGTCCAGGCGCGAGTCCCCGAACCAGTGGCCGGAGACCTCGGTGGCCGGCCGGGCGGTGACGCGGATGGCGCGCTCGACGGCGGCCCGGTCCGCGATGGGCCGGCTGAACACAAAAGAAACGATCATTCCGGTGCCCACGGTCGTCAGGGGCTCGGGGGTGAAGAATCCGATGAAACGATGCTGCGGGACAAAGGTGGTGAACGTGCTGTGCCGGACGGCACGCCGTCCCGCCGCGTCCCGGGCGACGACGTCCACGGTGTAGCGGGCGGCGAGCCCGAGCCCGCCCGGCGCCGGCCGCCAGCTGTGCCGGTCCCCGGAGATCCGGCCCGGGACCGGGTGCCGAGCGCCGTCACGGAACTCCGCGACCGTCACCCGTTCCAGCGTCCCCTCCGGCGTCCGCACCTCGAACCGCCCCGTGGCCGGGACGTTCCCCGCGCGGTCCCGGGGCGTGATGCGGATCAGCTCGCTCGCCGGCCGCGCGTCGTCCATCAGCTGGGTCTTCGGCGCGACGACGGTGCACCCGGCGAGCGTGGTCAGGGTCGCCAGCAGGGCGAGTCCCCGTGCCGCACGCGAGAGGGCACGCGAGAGGGCAACTGTCACACCCGGCCCAACGATCGGCCCGCCCGCGGGAAACGTCGCTGCACTCGCATGCTGCGCCCGATCACACGTGTGAGCGCATGCGCGGATCTGGGAAGAACGGGGAGAAGGACGAAAACGCCGGACACCCGGCCCCGGGACGCCGGGTGTCCGGCGCGCCGGCCCGGAGGCCGCCGGAGGCGAGCAGGTGTCGAGCGCTGCCCAGCAGGAGCCCCGTGACGACCACGAGTTCACCGGCGTGCGGCCGGGCGTCCCTGAACCGCTCGGGGCCCGCTTCACCGTGGGCGCCGACGGCGTCCCGGGGACGAACTTCGCGCTGTGGGCCGGCGGCGCGGAGGCCGTGGAGCTGTGCCTGTTCGACGACGCCGACGGGGGTGGCGAGACGCGTCACGCGCTGGCGGAGCCGATCCACGGGATCTGGCACGGCTTCGTGCCCGGCGTGCTGCCCGGCCGGCGCTACGGCTACCGCGTCCACGGCCGCTGGGACCCCTGGACGGGCGCCCGCTGGAACCCGGCGAAGCTGCTCCTGGACCCGTACGCCCGCGCGGTCGACGGCGAGTTCACCGGCCGCGGCGGCCGCGGCCCGCTCCCCGCCGAGCTCTACGGACATGTGCGCGACTGGCCCCAGCAGCACGTCGCCGACACCGTGCGCGACGAGCGGGACTCGGCGCCGTACGTCCCCAAGGGCGTGGTCGTCGCGGACGACGACGACTGGTCCGACGACCACCGGCCCGCGACGCCCTGGCCCGACACGGTCATCTACGAACTGCACGTGCGCGGCTTCACCATGCGTCACCCCGGCGTTCCCGAACGCCTGCGCGGCACGTACGCCGGACTGGCCCACCCGGCCGCCGTGGAGCACCTGGTCCGCCTGGGCGTGACCGCCGTCGAACTGCTGCCGGTGCATCAGTTCGCCCACGAGGACCACCTCCTGAGGAGGGGTCTGCGGAACCACTGGGGCTACAACTCCATCGGCTACTTCGCCCCGCACTCCGGCTACTCCGCCTCCGGCTCGCTCGGCCAGCAGGTGGGCGAGTTCAAGCGGATGGTGCGCGCCCTCCACGCCGCCGGCATCGAGGTCGTCCTCGACGTCGTCTACAACCACACCGCGGAGAGCGGCGAGCTGGGCCCGACGCTGTCGCTGCGCGGTGTCGACAACCGCCGCTACTACCGGCTGCAGGCCGACCCCCGCCGCTACGCCGACTACACCGGCTGCGGCAACACCCTCCACGTGGTGCAGCCCAACGTCCTGCGCCTGATCACCGACTCGCTCCGCTACTGGGTGACGGAGATGGGAGTGGACGGCTTCCGCTTCGACCTGGCGGCGGCGCTGGCCCGCTCCATGCACGACGTGGACATGCTGTCCCCCTTCCTCGCCGTCATCGCCCAGGACCCCGTGCTGCGCCGGGTCAAGCTGATCGCCGAGCCCTGGGACGTCGGCTCCGGCGGCTATCAGGTGGGCGCCTTCCCACCCCTGTGGACCGAGTGGAACGACCGCTACCGCGACGCCGTGCGCGACTTCTGGCGGGGCGCCCTGCCCGACGTACGGGACCTGGGCTACCGGCTCTCCGGCTCCAGCGACCTCTACGCCTGGGGCGGCCGGCGCCCCTGGGCCTCCGTCAACTTCGTCACCGCGCACGACGGATTCACCCTGCGCGACCTGGTCAGCTATGAGCGCAAGCACAACGAGGCCAACGGCGAGGGCAACCGCGACGGCACCGCCGACAACCGCTCCTGGAACTGCGGCGCCGAGGGCGCGACCGCCGACCCGAGGGTGCTGGCCCTGCGCCGCCGGCAGATCCGCAACCTGCTGACGACGCTCCTGCTGTCCACGGGCGTGCCCATGCTGGTGGCGGGCGACGAGATGGGCCGCACCCAGGGCGGCAACAACAACGCCTACTGCCAGGACAACGAGACCGGCTGGGTCGACTGGTCCCTGACGGCCGACCCGGGCTGGCGTGCGGTGCGCGACCTGTGCGTCCGGCTGCTCGCGCTGCGCCGGGCCCACCCGGTGCTGCGCAGCCGCTCGTTCTTCTCCGGCCGGCCGCGGGGCGCGGACGGGCTGCGCGACCTCGCCTGGTTCACCGCGAGCGGCACGGAGATGACCGAGGCCGACTGGTACGCGCCCGCCGCGACCCTCGGCATGTACCTCTCGGGCCGGGACATCCCGCAGCGCGACGACCGGGGCGCGCCGGTGACCGGTGACAGCTTCCTCGTCGTGCTGCACGCCGGTCCGCGCCCCCTGCGCTTCACCTTGCCGGGACCGCCCTGGGCGGACTCCTACGAGCTCCTGGTGAACACCGCCCTGGAGGACCAGCGCACAGCCCCCGGCCTGCGCCGGGACGCCGGCGGCCGGATCTCCGTCCGGGCCCGCTCGGTGCTGCTGTGGCGGGTGGTGCACGACGCCGGGGAGCCCGGGCCGCCGCCCGTCCCGTGACGGCCGGAAAGGGCGTGAACGACGCCGCCGGACGGTCGTACTCTCCCCTGTTGATGACGGGAAACCGCGAAGGGCCGCCGCCCGGCGGGCGCCGGTCCACCGTGCGCTCGCTGGCGCGCCTGTGGCCGTACGTACGCCCGGTGCGCGGCCGGCTGCTGCTGGCCGCGCTCGCCTCGGTGCTGGCGTCCTGCGCCGGTCTGGTCGTCCCGCTGGTCCTGAAGGGCATCGTCGACGGGCCGGTGGCCGCCCGCGACCCGCGGGGGGTGTGGCTGGGCGGGCTGGCGGTGGCGCTGCTGGGGGCGGTGGAGGCCGGGCTGTTCGGGGTGCGGCGGGTCGTCGTGGCCCGGCCGCTGGCCGGTGTGGAGGCGGCGATGCGGTCCGCGCTCCACCACCGGCTCCAGCGGCTGCCGGTCGCCTTCCACGACCGCTGGCCGTCGGGCCAGCTGCTCTCGCGCGCCACGGCCGATCTGATGCTGATCCGGGTGTTCCTCTCCTTCCCGCTGACCTTCCTGCTGGTCAACGGAGTGACGATCGTGGTGGGGTTCGCCGTCCTGCTGTGGCAGGACCGGCCGCTGGGGCTGGTGCTGCTGGCGCCCGTGGTGCCGCTCATCGTGCTGTGCTCCCTCTTCGAGAAGCGCTACTTCGGCGCCGCGCGCGCCGCCCAGGACCGGGTCGGGGACCTGACGACGGTCCTGGAGGAGAGCGTCCTGGGCATCCGGGTCGTCAAGGGCTTCGGCCGGCACCCCGGCCAGGAGCGCGCCTTCGCCCTCCACTCCGCCCTGCTGCGGGAGGCCGAGCTGGGCAAGGCGCGGCTGCTGGGGACCCTCTGGGGCCTGATCACCGTGCTGCCCGAGCTGGCGATCGGGGCCGCGCTGGTGCTCGGCATGGTGCGGGTGTCCGACGGCGCGCTGTCGGCGGGCACGCTGGTGGCGTTCCTGTCGACGGCCCTGGCGCTGCGCTGGCCGGTGGAGTCCATCGGCTTCCTGCTCGCCATCACCAATGACGCGGCCACCGCCGCCGACCGCTTCTTCGAGGTGCTGGACGCCCCCGGCGCCCCGCCCGACCCGCTGCCGGCCCGTGACCCGGCCCGTGCTCCCCTCCGGGCACGGCCGGCGGACCGGGGACTGCGGCTGACGGGCGTGGAGTTCCGCTACCCCGACGCGCCGCCGTCCGCCCCGCCCGTCCTGCGCGGCGTCGACCTCCACGTCCGGCCCGGCGAGACCATGGCCCTGGTCGGCGCCACGGGCAGCGGCAAGACCACGCTCACCGCCCTCGTCCCCCGGCTCCACGAGGTCACCGCCGGCCGGATCACCCTGGACGGCCGGGAGATCACCGAGCTGCCCCGGGCCCGGCTGCGCGAGCTGGTGTCCGTGGCCTTCGAGGAACCCACCCTCTTCTCCGCCAGCGCCGGCGAGAACGTCCTGATGGGCGCGGCCGGCGCCGGCGAGGCCGAGCTGCTGCGGGCCCTGGACGTCGCCCGGGCCGGCTTCGTGCACGCCCTCCCCGACGGCCACCGCACCCAGGTCGGCGAGCTGGGCCTGAGCCTGTCCGGCGGCCAGCGGCAGCGGCTCGCGCTGGCCCGCGCGGTGATCGGCCGGCCGCGCTTCCTGATCCTCGACGACCCGCTGTCGGCCCTCGACGTCCACACCGAGGCCCTGGTCGAGGCGGCCCTGCGGGAGGTGCTCGCCACCACCACCGCCCTCGTCGTGGCCCACCGGCCGTCCACGGTGCTGCTCGCGGACCGCGTCGCGCTGCTCTCCGGGGGCCGGATCGCCGCGGTGGGCACCCACCGCGAACTCCTCAGGGGCAACCGGGAGTACGCCGCGCTCATGTCGGGCCCGGAGCACCGCCCATGACGGCCCCTCCCGGACCCCCCGACCCGCTCGACCCGCTCGACCGCGACGCCCTCGCGGTGCCCCGGGGCGCCTCGTTCGCCCTGCTGCGCTCGCTGCTGGCCCCGGCCCGGGGCCGGGTCCGTCTGGCGGTGGCGGTGCTGCTGCTCCAGCAGGCCGTCGTCCAGGCGGGCCCGCTGCTGGTCGCGTACGCCATCGACCGGGGGGTGCCCGCCGCACGGCAGCACGACTACGGGCCGGTGGCCGTCGCCGGGGCCGGCTATCCGCTGTGCGCCCTGGCCGCCGGGCTGCTCCAGTACGCCTCCGTCCGGCTGGCGGCGCGTATCGGCCAGGACGCGCTGCTGGACCTGCGCGGCCGGATCTTCCGGCACGGCCAGCGGCTCGGCGTCGACTTCCACGAGCGCTACACCTCCGGCCGGCTGATCGCGCGGGCCACCACCGACGTGGAGTCGATCCGCGAGCTGCTGAACGACGGCCTCCAGGAGCTGATCGGCGTCGCCCTGTCGATGTTGTACGTCACCGCGACGCTGCTGTACCTCGACCCGGCCACCGGTGGCGCCGCGCTGCTCTCCCTCGTCCCGCTGGGGCTGCTGGTGCGCGGCTACCGGCGGCGGTCGATCGTGGTGCACCGCCGGCGCTCGGCCGCGATCGCCGCGGTCATCGTGCAGTTCACCGAGACCATGAACGGCATCCGGCCCGTACAGGCCTTCCGCCGCGAGGCGGTCAACGAGGCGCGCTTCGAGCGGCTCAACGCCGACCACCTGCGGACCAACGCCGACACCGCGCTGGCCATGGCCCGCTATGTGGTCACGTCCCGGCTGGTGGCCAACACCGCCGTGGCCGCGATCGTGGTGTGGGGCGCGTACCGGGTGGCCGGCGGCGGCCTGGCGCTGGGCGTGCTCGCCGCCTCGGTGCTCTACCTGCGGCGGCTGTACGACCCGATCGACCGGCTGGGGATGTTCCTCAACTCCTACCAGTCGGCGGCCGCGTCCCTGGAGAAGATCGCCGGGCTGCTGGCCCGGCGGCCCTCGGTGCCGGAGCCGGCGGTGCCCGCCGCGCCGCCCGCCCGGCGCCCGGACGGGCCCGGCCGCGAGATGGTCCTGGAGGGCGTGCGCTTCGGCTACCGCCCGGGCACCGAGGTGCTGCCGCGCCTGGACCTGACGCTGCGGGCCGGGCGGACGGTGGCCGTGGTCGGTGCCACGGGCGCGGGCAAGTCGACGCTCGTCAAGCTGCTGGCCCGGTTCCACGACCCGACCGCGGGCCGCGTCCTGCTGGACGGCGTACCGCTGCGCGAGCTGTCCCTCGACCGGCTCCGGCGCGAGGTGGTGATGGTGACGCAGGAGGCCTTCCTCTTCTCCGGCACGGTCGCCGAGAACATCGCCCTCGGCCGCCCCGACGCGAGCCGCGCGGACGTCGAGGCGGCGGCGCGGGCCATCGGGGCACACGCCTTCATCACCGCCCTGCCGGACGGCTACGACACGGACGTCCGCAAGCGCGGCGGCCGCCTCTCGGCGGGCCAGCGCCAGCTCGTGTCGTTCGCCCGCGCCCTGCTGGCCGACCCGGCCGTGCTGATCCTGGACGAGGCGACGTCGTCGCTGGACATCCCCGGCGAGCGGGCGGTGCAGCGCGCGATGCGCACGGTGCTGCGGGGGCGTACGGCGGTGATCGTGGCGCACCGGCTGTCGACCGTGGAGATCGCGGACCGGGTGCTGGTGATGGCCGACGGCCGCATCGTGGAGGACGGCGCGCCGGCCGCGCTCGCCGCGGGGGGCGGCCGCTTCGCTGACCTGCACCGGGCCTGGCGGGACAGCCTCGTCTGAGCGCCCGTTATACGGACATCGATCTTTGGCCAACGGACATATTCCGGCCAACTTGTTGACGCGCCCCTGACACCCACCGGGCAGCAGTGGCACTCTTCACCTCGACTGGCGCGGCGCACCCCCACATTCCCCACCCTTCCCGCGGCAGCCCCAGCACCTTCCCCCCTTTCTCCATGTGTTCTGCCGTGCTCTGCCCGGACGGCGCGCCGCGCCGTCCGGCCGCCCACCGGCCACACCCACCGATGTCGTGGCCACCGCAGAAGGAGTCAGTGTGAGACCCACCCCCCCAAAACGTGCCGTCGCCACCGGCGCGCTCGTGGCCGTGACCGCGATGCTCGCCGTCGGAACCCAGGCCGGTACGGCCGGCGCCCGCGACGCGGCGGACAGGACCGCCGGCCGCCAGCTCATAGCCAAGGCCGACCCGGGCGCGACGCCCGCCAAGCTCACCCCCTCGCAGCGCGCCGAGCTCATCCGCGAGGCCAACGCCACCAAGGCGGAGACGGCGAAGACCCTCGGCCTCGGCGCCAAGGAGCAGCTCGTCGTCCGCGACGTGACCCGCGACGTCAACGGGACCGTCCACACCCGCTACGAGCGCACGTACGACGGCCTGCCCGTGCTCGGCGGCGACCTCGTGGTCGACGCCACCAAGGGCGGCACGGTGAAGACCGTGGCCAAGGCCAGCAAGGCGCGGATGGCCGTCTCCACGACCGCGCCGTCCTTCGCCGCCGCCACCGCCGAGAAGGACGCCGTCAAGTCCGCCCGCGCCCAGGGCTCCAAGGCCGACAAGGCCGAGCGGGCGCCGCGCAAGGTCGTCTGGGCCGCGAACGGCACGCCCGTCCTCGCGTACGAGACCGTCGTCGGCGGCCTCCAGCACGACGGCACGCCCAACGAGCTGCACGTCATCACGGACGCGACGACCGGCAAGAAGCTCTTCGAGTTCCAGGGCGTCAAGCAGGGCACCGGCAACAGCCAGTACAGCGGCCAGGTCACCATCGGCACCGCCCCGTCGTACACGATGACCGACAACTCGCGCGGCGGTCACAAGACGTACAACCTCAACAAGGGGACGTCCGGCACCGGCACCCTCTTCACCGACTCCGACGACGTCTGGGGCAACGGCACCACCAGCGACCCCGCGACGGCCGGCGTCGACGCCCACTACGGCGCCCAGCTGACGTGGGACTACTACAAGAACGTGCACGGCCGCAGCGGCATCAAGGGCGACGGCAAGGGCGCGTACAGCCGGGTCCACTACGGCAACAGCTATGTGAACGCCTTCTGGTCCGACCAGTGCTTCTGCATGACCTACGGCGACGGCTCCGGCAACGCCAAGCCGCTCACCTCGATCGACGTGGCCGCGCACGAGATGACCCACGGCGTCACCTCGGCCACCGCCAACCTCACCTACAGCGGAGAGTCCGGCGGCCTGAACGAGGCCACCTCCGACATCTTCGCCGCCGCCGTCGAGTTCTGGGCGAACAACCCCACGGACGTCGGCGACTACCTGGTCGGCGAGAAGATCGACATCAACGGCAACGGCACCCCGCTGCGCTACATGGACAAGCCCAGCAAGGACGGCCGCTCCAAGGACGCCTGGTACTCCGGCCTCGGCGGCATCGACGTCCACTACTCCTCCGGCCCGGCCAACCACTGGTTCTACCTGGCCTCCGAGGGCAGCGGCGCCAAGACGATCAACGGCGTGAAGTACGACTCCCCGACCGCCGACGGCCAGCCCGTGACCGGCATCGGCCGCGACAACGCCGCGAAGATCTGGTTCAAGGCGCTGACCCAGCGCATGCAGTCCAACACCAACTACGCGGGCGCCCGCGACGCCACGCTCTGGGCCGCCGGCGAGCTCTTCGGCACCGGCAGCGAGACCTACAACAACGTCGCCAACGCCTGGGCCGCCATCAGCGTCGGCAGCCGGGTCTCCACCGGCGTCTCGGTCACCAGCCCCGGCGACCAGACCTCGATCGTCAACACCGCCGTCTCGCTCCAGATCAAGGCGTCCAGCTCCACCACGGGCTCCCTGACCTACTCGGCCACCGGCCTGCCCGCCGGCCTGTCGATCAACTCCTCGACCGGCCTGATCTCCGGCAGCCCGACCGCCACCGGCACCAGCAACGTGACCGTGACGGTGAAGGACTCGGGCGGCAAAACCGGCACCGCGTCCTTCAAGTGGACCGTGAACACCACCGGCGGCGGCAGCGTCTTCGAGAACACCACCCCGGTCGCGATCCCCGACGCCGGCTCCGCGGTCACCTCTCCGATCGTCGTGACCCGCAGCGGCAACGGTTCCTCCGCCCTGAAGGTGGACGTCGACATCACCCACACCTACCGCGGTGACCTGGCGATCGACCTGGTCGCCCCCGACGGCAAGACGTGGAACCTGAAGGACTCCGACGCCTGGGACTCCGCCGCGGACGTCAAGGAGACCTACACCGTGGACGCGTCGGCCGTCTCGGCCACGGGCACCTGGAAGCTCCAGGTGCGGGACGTCTACTCCGGTGACGACGGCACGATCAACAGCTGGAAGCTCAGCTTCTAGTTTCCGGCCTCCTGAGGACCAGGTGCCGTCCGGGGTGAGCGCGACTCCCCCGGACGGCGCCTCTTCTTTCGGCTACCGCATCAACACCCCCGCCGCCTCGCCCGTCGTCCCGGACGGCACCGCCACCAGGCCCAGCTCCGCCCCGTGGGCCAGCAGCCGGTGGGCCGGGAGGATGCGTACGGTGTAGCCGAAGGGCCCGGTACGGTCGAGGGTCAGCGGGCCCTCGTAGAGCCGGCGGCCGTCCAGGCCCGGGGCCCCGGTGGCCTTGAGCGGGAAGGCGACCGTGTCGGTCAGCCGGTCGGAGCGGTCCACCCGGCCCGCGACCGCCTGCACCTCCACGTCGGAGGGGTCCAGCTCCCCCAGGGTCACGCTCACCCGCAGCGAGACCGTGGCGCCGAGCTCGGCGTGGCCGTTGAGCGGGCCCTCCGAGACCGCCTCCACATGGTCGACCGCCACCGCCGGCCACGCGGCGCGCACCCGGGCCTTCCACGCGGCCAGCCCTGCCGCCGCGTGCGGCTCCAGCGCCCGGTGGGCCTCGGCGGCCGGACCGTAGAGCCGCTCGACGTACTCGCGCACCATGCGCCCGGCGAGGACCTTGGGGCCGAGGGTGGCCAGGGTCCGCCGGACCATCTCGATCCAGCGTCCGGGCAGCCCGTCCGCGCCCCGGTCGTAGAAGCGCGGCGCGACCCGCTGCGCCAGCAGGTCGTAGAGCGCGGCCGCCTCCAGGTCGTCACGGCGGTCGTCGTCCACGGCCGCCCCGTCGGCGGTGGGGATGGCCCAGCCGAAGTCCGGCTCGTACCACTCGTCCCACCAGCCGTCCAGGACCGAGAGGTTGAGGCAGCCGTTGAGCGCGGCCTTCATGCCCGAGGTGCCGCAGGCCTCCAGGGGGCGCAGGGGATTGTTGAGCCAGACGTCGCAGCCGGGGTAGAGCCGCTGGGCCATGGCCATGCCGTAGTCGGGCAGGAAGACCAGGCGGTGCCGCACCCCGGCGTCGTCGGCGAAGCGGACGAGCTCCTGGACGAGCCGCTTGCCGCTGTCGTCGGCCGGGTGGGCCTTGCCGGCGACGACGATCTGCACCGGGCGCTCGGGGTGGAGGAGGAGCTCGGTGAGCCGCTCACGGTCGCGCAGCATCAGGGTCAGGCGCTTGTACGAGGGCACGCGCCGGGCGAAACCGATGGTGAGGACGTCGGGGTCCAGGACTCCGTCGATCCAGCCCAGTTCCGCGCTGCCGGCGCCGCGCTCCCGCCAGGAGGCGCGCAGCCGGTGGCGGACCTCGTCGACCAGCTGCTCGCGCAGGGTGCGGCGGAGCTCCCAGATGTCGGCGTCGGAGATCTCGGCCACGGAGTCCCAGCGCTCGGAGCCGCCGACGGCCAGCGCGTCCTCGGCCCGGGAGAGCCCGATCCGGCGGGCGCCGAGCCGGAAGACCTCGGGGGCGACCCAGGTGGGGGCGTGGACGCCGTTGGTGACGGAGGTGATGGGCACCTCGTCGGCGTCGAATCCGGGCCACAGCCCGGCGAACATCGCGCGGCTGACCCCGCCGTGGAGGGTGGAGACGCCGTTGGCCCGCTGGGCCAGCCGCAGCCCCATGACGGCCATGTTGAAGAGGCCCTCCTGGCCGCCGGGGTAGTCCTCCCGGCCGAGCTCCAGGACGCGCCCGGGGTCGATGCCGGGCAGCTCGCCGCCCTCGCCGAAGTGCCGGGCGACCAGGCCGGCCTCGAAGCGGTCGATGCCGGCGGGGACGGGGGTGTGGGTGGTGAAGAGCGCGCCGGCGCGCACGCTCTCCAGTGCGGCGTCGAAGTCGGCGCCCTGTTCGACCAGTTCGCGGATGCGTTCCAGGCCCAGGAAGCCGGCGTGGCCCTCGTTGGTGTGGAAGACCTCGGGCTCGGGGTGGCCGCTCAGCCGGCAGTAGGCCCGGACGGCGCGCACCCCGCCGATGCCCAGCAGCATCTCCTGGAGCAGCCGGTGCTCGCTGCCGCCGCCGTAGAGCCGGTCGGTGACGTCGCGCTCGCCGGGGCCGTTCTCCTCCACGTCGGAGTCCAGGAGCAGCAGCGGGACCCGGCCGACCCGGGCCTGCCAGACGTGGGCGAGCAGCCGGCGGCCGCCGGGGAGGGCGAGGGTGACGCGGGTGGGGGTGCCGTCGGTCTCGCGGAGCATGGACAGCGGGAGCTCGTTGGGGTCGAGCAGGGGGTAGTGCTCCTGCTGCCAGCCCTCGCGGGAGAGGGACTGCCGGAAATAGCCGTGGCGGTAGAGCAGCCCGACGCCGATGAGCGGGACGCCGAGGTCGCTGGCGGATTTCAGGTGGTCGCCGGCGAGGATGCCGAGGCCGCCGCTGTACTGCGGGAGGGCGGCGGTGATGCCGAACTCGGGCGAGAAGTAGGCGACGGCCGCGGGCAGTCCGGCGGGCTGTTCCTGGTACCAGCGGCGGCCGGTGAGGTAGTCGTGCAGGTCGTCGGCGGCGGCCGCGAGCCGCCGCCGGAAGCGGCGGTCCTCGGCCAGGACGGCCAGCCGGTCGGCGGGGACCGAGCCGAGCAGCCGCAGCGGGTCGCCCGCGGCGGCCCGCCACCCCTCGGGGTCGACGGACTGGAACAGCTCGCGGGTCTCGGGGTGCCAGGACCAGCGCAGGTTGCGCGCCAGTTCGCTGAGCGGTCGTAGGGGTTCCGGAAGGACGGGACGCACGCTGAATCGACGAATGGCCTTCACGGTCACGACGGTAGCGGCGGGGGGCGGGCCGGTGCCGCCCCACGCGGCCAAGTGCCCTCTTCCGCCGCACGACGGCGGACGCCCCGGGGGGTGCGGCGGCGTGCGGAGCGCCCGCCCCCGTCGTCACCGAAACGGCTCCGCCAAACGTACGAGGCGAATTTACGCCCCGCGTACAACAGCACACTCCAAGGCCACAGGGCGTCGCGGCCTTCGAAGGTGATGTCAGGTGGCGCGTTCCCCGCCCGGGTCGCGTTTCCCGTGGTGCGTCGCATTGCATGCGATCGGCCCAGCGGGGAGACTCCCTACGGGTGACGGAGGAACGACCGGCCTCCGCACGTGGTGCCACGGGAACTACGCACGAGTAGTTCATACGGTCCGGGCATGCCCGGGCGGGCCCGGTGGGAAAGCTCACCCGGTATACAGAGACGCCCATCCGACGCCTTGCTCAGGGCGCGGGTGTTTCCTCCCCTCCCCCAGCACGGCAGCAGTGTTTGTTCCACGGCCCCACCGCCCACCCGAGTGAAGCGGACAGGAGCAGTCATGCCCGCACCCTTGCGACCCGTGACGGAGCGGATAGAAAGAACGGAACACCTCCCCGGCCGCGGCCGGGACGCACGCCCTGACCTGCCCGGACTCCCGTCGCATCTCCAGGTGATCCCATGATCGGTCGCATCCCCGTCCTGGACCTCGGCCCGCTCGTCGACTGCGGCCGAAGGCCCGTCAAGGCCGTGGTGGGCGAGACCTTCGAGGTCACGGCCACGGTCTTCCGCGAGGGCCACGAGGCGGTCGGCGCGAACGTGGTGCTGCGCGGGCCGGCGGGCCGCTGCGGGCCGTGGACCCCGATGCGCGAGCTGGCACCGGGCACCGACCGCTGGGGCGCGGAGGTCACCCCGGACTCCGAGGGCCGCTGGACGTACGCGGTGGAGGCGTGGGGCGATCCGGTGCGCACCTGGCGGGAGCACGCCCTGATCAAGATCCCGGCGGGCCTCGACACCGAACTGGTGCTGGAGGAGGGCGCCCGGCTGCTGGAGCGGGCCGCGGGCGGGGTGCCCAAGAGCGACGGCCGGGAGGCGGTGCTGGCCGCCGTCGACGCGCTGCGGGACGCCGAGCGCCCGCCGGCGGCCCGGCTGGACGCGGCGCTGGAAGAGGGGGTGACGGCGGCCCTGGCCGCGTACCCGCTGCGGGAGCTGGTGACCTCCTCCCGCCCGGTGCCGGTGCTGGTGGAGCGCGAGCGGGCGCTGTTCGGCGCGTGGTACGAGTTCTTCCCGCGCTCGGAGGGGGCCGTGGTGCGCGAGGGCCGGCGGCCGGTCAGCGGGACGTTCCGTACGGCCGCGAACCGGCTGCCGGCCGTGGCCGCCATGGGCTTCGACGTCGTCTATCTCCCGCCCGTCCATCCCATCGGCACCTCCTATCGCAAGGGTCCCAACAACGCCCTCACCGCCGGTCCCGGCGACGTCGGCAGCCCCTGGGCCATCGGCTCGCCCGAGGGCGGGCACGACGCGCTCCACCCGGACCTGGGCACCTTCGACGACTTCGACCACTTCGTGACGCGGGCGCGGGAGCTGCGGCTGGAGGTGGCGCTGGACTTCGCGCTCCAGTGCTCCCCCGACCACCCCTGGGTGGACAAGCACCCCGAGTGGTTCCGGCACCGCGCCGACGGCACCATCGCCCACGCCGAGAACCCGCCGAAGAAGTACCAGGACATCTATCCCCTGGTCTTCGACGCGGACTTCGACGGGCTGCTGGCCGAGACGCTGCGGGTGCTGCGCTTCTGGATGGAGCGCGGTGTGCGGATCTTCCGGGTGGACAACCCCCACACCAAGCCCGTGGTCTTCTGGGAGCGGGTCATCGCCGAGATCGGCCGGACCGATCCGGATGTGGTCTTCCTGGCGGAGGCCTTCACCCGGCCGGCCATGATGCGCACGCTCGGGGCGATCGGCTTCCAGCAGTCGTACACCTACTTCACCTGGCGCAACACCAAGCACGAGCTGACGGAGTACCTCACGGAGCTCTCGCGGGACACCGCCGCCTGTATGCGCCCGAACCTCTTCGTCAACACCCCCGACATCCTCCACGCCCATCTCCAGCACGGCGGGCGGCCCGCCTTCGAGGCGCGCGCCGTGCTCGCCGCGACGCTCTCCCCGTCCTGGGGCGTCTACGCCGGCTACGAGCTGTGCGAGCGGGTCCCGGAGCGCCCGGGCAGCGAGGAGTACCTCGATTCGGAGAAGTACCAACTGCGTCCGCGGGACTGGGAGTCGGCGGAACGCGAAGGCAGCAGTCTGGCCCCCCTGATCACGGTCCTCAACCGGCTGAGGCGTCGTCAGCCCGCCCTGCGGCGGCTGCGCAACCTGCGTTTCCATGACGCCGACAACGACGCCGTCATCGCCTACTCCAAGCGGTCCGGCCCCTCCTGCGTGCTCACGGTCGTCAACCTCGACCCCCACCACACCCAGGAGGCGACGGTCTCGTTGGACATGCCGGAGCTCGGCCTCGACTGGCACGAGTCCTTCCCGGTGCGCGACGAGCTCACCGGAGAGACCTATCACTGGGGCAGGGACAACTATGTGCGCCTGGAGCCGGGCCGTTCGATCGCGCCCGCGCACGTGTTCTCGCTGCGACCGTCCTCACAGATCGGAGGGTCACCCACACCATGATCGTCAATGAGCCCGTCCAGGACACCTTCGAGGACACACCGGCGAAGGACCTGGATCCCGACTGGTTCAAGCGGGCCGTCTTCTACGAGGTGCTCGTACGGTCCTTCCAGGACAGCGACGGAGACGGCATCGGCGACCTCAAGGGCCTGACGGCCAAACTGGACTATCTCCAGTGGCTGGGCGTCGACTGCCTGTGGCTGCCGCCGTTCTTCCAGTCCCCGCTGCGGGACGGCGGCTACGACGTCTCCGACTACACCTCGGTGCTGCCCGAGTTCGGCGATCTCGCGGACTTCGTGGACTTCGTGGACGCCGCGCACGCGCGTGGTATGCGGGTCATCATCGACTTTGTCATGAACCATACGAGCGACCAGCACGACTGGTTCCAGCAGTCCCGCACCGACCCCGACGGCCCGTACGGCGACTACTACGTCTGGGCCGACGACGACAAGCAGTACCAGGACGCGCGCATCATCTTCGTCGACACGGAGACCTCGAACTGGACGTTCGACCCGGTGCGCAAGCAGTACTACTGGCACCGCTTCTTCTCCCACCAGCCGGACCTCAACTACGAGAACCCGGCCGTGCAGGAGGAGATCCTGGCCGCCCTGCGGTTCTGGCTGGACCTGGGCATCGACGGCTTCCGGCTGGACGCGGTGCCGTACCTCTTCGCCGAAGAGGGCACCAACTGCGAGAACCTCCCCCGCAGCCACGAGTTCCTCAAGCGGGTGCGGGCCGAGATCGACGCCCACTACCCGGACACGGTGCTGCTGGCCGAGGCCAACCAGTGGCCGGAGGACGTGGTCGACTACTTCGGCGACTACGCCAAGGGCGGGGACGAATGCCATATGGCGTTCCACTTCCCCGTCATGCCGCGCATCTTCATGGCCGTGCGCCGGGAGTCCCGCTACCCGGTCTCCGAGATCCTGGCCAAGACCCCGGCCATCCCCTCCGGCTGCCAGTGGGGCGTCTTCCTCCGCAACCACGACGAGCTCACGCTCGAGATGGTCACGGACGAAGAGCGCGACTACATGTGGGCGGAGTACGCCAAGGACCCGCGGATGCGCGCCAACATCGGCATCCGCCGCCGGCTGGCCTCGCTGCTCGACAACGACCGCAACCAGATCGAGCTGTTCACCGCCCTGCTGCTGTCGCTCCCCGGCTCGCCGATCCTCTACTACGGCGACGAGATCGGCATGGGCGACAACATCTGGCTCGGCGACCGCGACGCGGTGCGCACCCCCATGCAGTGGACGCCCGACCGCAACGCCGGCTTCTCCTCCTGCGACCCGGGCCGGCTCTATCTGCCGACCATCATGGACCCGGTCTACGGCTACCAGGTCACCAATGTGGAGGCGGCCATGAGCAGCCCCTCCTCGCTGCTGCACTGGACCCGCCGGATGATCGAGATCCGAAAGCAGAACCCCGCGTTCGGGCTGGGCTCGTACACCGAGCTCACCTCCAGCAACCCGGCGGTGCTGGCGTTCCTGCGGGAGCACGGCGACGACCTCGTGCTCTGCGTGAACAACTTCTCCCGGTTCGCCCAGCCGACCGAGCTGGACCTGCGGGCCTTCAACCGCCGCCACCCGGTGGAACTGATCGGCGGGGTGCGCTTCCCCGCCATCGGGGAGCTGCCGTATCTGCTGACGCTGGCCGGCCACGGCTTCTACTGGTTCCGGCTCCGTGACGGCTCGGCGGCGACCGCGCGCTGAGCGCGCCCCCGTGCGCGGCCGTTCCACCGGCCGCGCACCACGGGCGGCGGTTTCCGCCGCCCGGCCCTGGGCACGCGTACTACTGCGCGCGGCGGGCGTCCCGCCGCGACCGCCCGCCGCCGCCCGGACGCCGTGCGCCCGGCACGCCGGGGCACCTCGTACCGGCGCACGGCCCGCACCAGCACGCGGCGACGTACGTACGCACCGCACGGTCCGCGGCCCCGGCCGCGGGCGCCGCACGACATCGCCGACAGGGCCGCGAGGCGCTGACCGTACGGACGATCCTCGCCCGACACGTCCCGCGTCACGCACCGGCCGAAGCCGCAATCCGGGACACTGTGCCCCATCCGTCGTGTGCCCCGGGGAAAGGACGCGACGCCATGCCGGACGCCGCACCGCCGCACCGGGAGGCCACCGCCACCCGCCCGGGGCCGCCGCCGGGCCCCGCCACGCCCGCCACCGACCAGGGCCGCGCCCCCACCGACGCGGGGCTGCTCGACTCCCTGGGACCGCTGCTCCTGGAATGGCTGCCCCGGCAGCGGTGGTTCGCCGGGAAGGGCCGCCCCATCGCCGGCCTCGCCCTGGTCTCCGCCACCGACCTGCTGCCCCGGCCGGCCGGCGGCGCCCCGGGCCTGATCCACCTGCTGCTGCGCGCCCGGCAGCCGGGCGCCGGCGAGGACTGCTACCAACTCCTGCTCGGCGTCCGCGACGTGCTGCCGCCCCACCTGGCACCCGCGCTCGTCGGCCGCCCCGCCGACGGCCCGCTGCGCGGCCACGCGGTCTACGAGGGCCTGACCGACCCCCGGCTGGCCGCCCTGCTCCTGGAGCGGCTGCGGATGCCGGGCCGGCTCGGTCCGCTGCGTTTCGCCCGCGAACCGGACGCGGTCATTCCGAAGGACCTCCCGCCCCGGCTGCTGGACGCCGAACAGTCCAACTCCTCGGCGGTGTACGGCGAAACGTACATCCTCAAGCTCTTCCGCCGGGTCGGCCCGGGCGTCAACCCGGACCTGGAACTGCCCCGCGCACTCGCGAACGCCGGCTGCTCCCGGGTCCCGGCCCCCGCCGCCTGGTTCGAGGCCGAACCGCTCTCCCCCGGCGGCGAACCCCTGACCCTCGGGGTGCTCCAGCCCTATCTGGCGGGCTCCGCCGACGGCTGGCAGCTGGCGCTCGGCGCCCTGGCCGTGGGGGCCGACTTCACCGCCCCCGCGCGCGCCCTGGGCCACGCCACCGCCGAGGTGCACCTGGCGCTGGCCGAGGCACTGCCCACCACCGTGCTGGACGCCCCCCGGCGCACGGCGCTCGCCACCGCCATGACGGCGCGCCTGGAGGCCGCCGCCGAGGCCGTCCCCGCGCTGCGCCCCTACCGCGCCGCGCTCCGCGCCGCCTACGACGACCTCACCGCGCCCGGTCCGGCCGGCCCCTCCTGGCACGCCCAGCGCGTCCACGGCGACCTCCACCTCGGCCAGGTGCTGCGCACCCCCGAGGACGGCCGCTGGTCCCTCATCGACTTCGAGGGCGAGCCCGCGCGCCCGCTGGCCGAGCGGCGCCGCCCGCAGCCGGTCGCCCGGGACATCGCCGGGATGCTGCGCTCCTTCGACTACGCGGCGGCGGTGGGCCGCGCCCCCGGCCCGGGCTGGGCCGAGGCCGCCCGCACCGCCTACTGCGAGGGCTACGCCGAGGCGCACCACGACGACCCGCGCGAGGACCCCCGGCTGCTGCGCGCCCACGAGACGGACAAGGCCGTCTACGAGGTCCTCTACGAGGCCCGCCACCGCCCCGACTGGCTGCCCGTCCCGCTGTCCGCGATCCGCCGGCTCGCGGAGGGCCGTCCCGGCGGGACCCCCGTATGACCGCCGTGCCGCCGCCCGGCACCTGACGACCGGAACCCGACGACCGGAAGGACCCCCCGTGACCGCACGACCGCCGTCCGGCCCGCCGATCAGGGCGTTGTGCTGGCGCCAGAGCAGGACGTCGCCGAGCTCGCGGAAGTACCAGCCGTTGCCGACGATTCCGTGGCCGCTGGGCA
>NZ_JBWKFM010000033.1:44149-72510 GCF_056434285.1 Streptomyces sp. NPDC044063 | reverse complement strand
CACAGCAGAAGAAAGCAGCGACGGGGCTACGCTCCCCGTCCACCCCCCCCCCCCCTCCCCCCCCCTCCCCCCCCCCCCCCCCCCCCCCCCCCCCCCCCCCCCCCCCCCCCCCCCCCCCCCCCCCCCCCCCCCCCCCCCCCCGCGGCGTTTCCCCCCACGCCCGCACCACCCCTTCCCGCACGAGAGCGAGCAGCGAGCACCGTGAGCGCAGTCTCTTCCCGTCTCCCCGTCTTCCCCTGGGACCGCCTCGAGCCGTACAAGGCCACCGCGGCCGCCCATCCCGGCGGCATCGTGGACCTGTCGGTGGGGACCCCCGTCGACCCCGTGCCCGCGGTGATCCAGCGGGCGCTGGCCGGTGCGGCGGACAGCCCGGGCTATCCCACGGTCTGGGGCACAGCCGCCCTGCGGGACGCGCTCACCGGCTGGGCCGGGCGGCGCCTGGGCGCCACCGGGCTGGAGCACACCAATGTGCTGCCGGTGGTCGGCTCCAAGGAGCTGGTGGCCTGGCTGCCGACCCAGCTCGGCCTCGGCGCCGGGGACCGGGTCGCCTTCCCGCGGCTGGCCTACCCCACGTACGAGGTGGGCGCGCGCCTGGCGGGTGCCGAGCCGGTGGTCTACGACGACCCCGAGGAGCTCGACCCGGCGGGCCTGAAGCTGCTCTGGCTGAACTCGCCGTCCAACCCCACGGGCCGGGTGCTGTCCAAGGAGGAGCTGCGTGCCGCCGTGGCCTGGGCCCGCGAGCACGGTGTGCTGGTCGTCAGCGACGAGTGCTACCTGGAGCTGGGCTGGGAGGCCGACCCGGTCTCGGTGCTGCACCCGGACGTCTGCGGCGGCTCGTACGAGGGCGTCGTCGCCGTCCACTCCCTCTCCAAGCGCTCCAACCTGGCCGGCTACCGCTCCGCGTTCCTGGCCGGTGACGCCGCGGTGCTGGGCGAGCTGCTGAAGATCCGCAAGCACGGCGGCATGATGATCCCCGCCCCGGTGCAGGCCGCCACCGTGGCGGCCCTGGGGGACACGGAGCACGTCGCCGAGCAGCGGGCCCGCTACGCCGCGCGCCGGAACGCGCTGCGGACCGCGTTCGAGGGCGCCGGCTTCCGCATCGAGCACAGCGAGGCGTCGCTGTACCTGTGGGCGACGCGGGACGAGCCGTGCTGGGAGACGGTGGGCAGCCTGGCCGAGCGGGGCATCCTGGTGGCCCCCGGAGAGTTCTACGGCCCGGCGGGCGAGCGATTCGTGCGCGTGGCCTTCACCGCGACCGATGAGCGCGTGGAGGCCGCTGTCCGTCGTCTGGCCGAGTAGCGGCTACGCACGGCGCGTACGCGAAGGGGGCCCGGGAGATGAACTCCCGGGCCCCCTCGGTGCTGCGGTGCCGTACGTGCGCTGGATCAGCCGCCCAGCGGAACCTGGGGCAGGCCGCCCTTGGTCGCGCCCTGGACGGTGCCGCCGAGGGCCTGGGCGCCGCTGCCCACGAGCTTGCCCGCGGCCTTGTTGGCGGCCGGGACGGTCTCGTTGCCGGCCTTCTGCACGGCGCCGGTGGCGGCCGGCACGGCGGTGTGGACAGCCTTGTTCCCGACGCCCGACGCGACGGATCCGGCCTGCTCGGAGGCGGCGCCGACGGTCTTGCTCGCGGTGCTGGTGTCCAGGGCGCTGACCGGGGCGAGGTCGGTGGCCTGAGGCAGCGCCGCGGCGCTGGCGGACCCGGCCGCACCGACGACCGGAGCGGCACCCGCCGCGACGAGCAGGGCCACCCGGGCGATCCGGCGCGTGAGGGGGAGGGACATGTTGCTCCTTTGACGGAGTGGGAAGTCGGTTGCTGTCCGGCGAGCGGACGCAGTGACTACCGCGTGAGCCCGTGGAAGGTTGCGGTGCCCCAAGGTAAAGAGTGGGTAATGCGTCGCATTATCGGTTTCCCGGAAACCCGGCCAAACCGGTCAGGTTGTCAAGCTGTAAGGAAGGCTGAAAAGCCTTTTGTCACAAGGCTGTCGGGGGCGCGTCGGGCACACGTGCGGATCCCGGCGCATGGCCCGGGGCGCGGCAATTCGCGTATGCGCCGTTTACCCCGGCCGAGTGGACGGCCGTACTAGTGAACGGTCGTGATGCGTACGGTCCCGGCGTCCTGGGCGGCCCGGTCGCCGGACTTCCGCCAGCCGTCCGCCGAGTCCTCCGCCGTCCAGGTCCGTCCACCGAAGGAGACGCTGGACAGGCGCAGTTCGGCCGCGTGCGCCACGGCCCACGACGCCACCGCCCAGCCGCGCCGGTCGGGGGAGTCGACCGTCGAGTCCGGGTCGGGCCGCACCGTCGCCGTCACCGTGTACGCCGCGGCGGCCGCCGGCCGGCCCGCGGCGGCCGTGGCCGGGGCCAGCACCCCGGACCCGAACTCGCGCGAGAGCTTCTTCCGGACCGCCGCCGGATCGCCCGGCGTGCCGTCGTCCGGGCTCTTCGTGCAGCTGAACGAGGCCTGCGCCCGGCCCGTGAGCCCCGACGCCAGCAGCGAGGCCTCCGGCTCGTGCTTGGCGTACGCCTGCGGGAACCCGCTGCGCTGCACCTTCTGCGCGGCCACCGTCAGCGGCAGCCGCGAATAGCCGGGCACCCGCACCAGGTGGTCGTAGAACCTCCCGGCCGCGTACACCGGGTCCGTGATCTGCCGCGCGGTGCCCCAGCCCTGCGTCGGCCGCTGCTGGAACAGGCCCAGCGAATCCCGGTCGCCGTGGTGGATGTTGCGCAGCCCCGACTCCTGCATCGCGGTCGCCAGCGCGATCGTCACCGCCCGCTCCGGCAGCCCGCGCGCCGAGCCCACGGCCGAGATCGTCGCCGCGTTCACCGCCTGCTCCGGGGCCATCGCGTACGAGGTCCCGTTCGCCCGCACCACACAGCGCGGCGCACCGGGGCCGCCCGTCACCAGCTGGGCCACCAGATATCCGATCAACGCCAGCAGCACGGCACAGGCGGCCACGATGCGCAGCGTTCGGCCACGGCGGGTGACGGTGATCCGGGACATGCGGGCCACGTTACTTCAGAGTCCGTCCGGCGACGGCCCGGGACCGTACCGGCGGTCGCGTTAGGCTCGCCGGCATGGATCACACCGCACTGGACCTGTCCCTCGACGCCGTCGCGCTCACCGCCGCGCTCGTCGACTTCCGTTCCGAGAGCGGTGACGAGAAGGCCCTCGCCGACGCCGTCGAGGCCGCGCTGCGGGAGCTGCCGCACCTGACCGTCGACCGGCACGGCAACAACGTCGTCGCCCGCACCCACCTCGGCCGCGCCGAGCGGGTCGTCCTGGCCGGGCACATCGACACCGTCCCGATCGCCGGCAACGTGCCCTCCCGGCTGGACGAGAACGGCGTCCTGTGGGGCTGCGGCACCAGCGACATGAAGTCCGGCGTCGCCGTCCAGCTGCGCCTCGCCGCCACCGTCCCCGCGCCCAACCGCGACCTGACCTTCGTCTTCTACGACAACGAGGAGGTCGCCGCCCACCTCAACGGCCTCGGCCACGTGGCCGAGGCGCACCCCGACTGGCTGGCGGGCGACTTCGCCGTGCTGCTGGAGCCCTCCGACGGCGAGGTCGAGGGCGGCTGCCAGGGCACCCTGCGGGTCCACCTGCGCACCGCGGGGGAGCGCGCCCACTCGGCGCGCGGCTGGATGGGCTCCAACGCGATCCACGCCGCCGCGCCGATCCTCGACCGCCTCGCCTCGTACGAGCCGCGCGAGCCCGTCGTCGACGGCCTCCGCTACCGCGAGGGCCTCAACGCCGTACGGATCGAGGGAGGGGTGGCCAACAACGTCATCCCCGACGCGTGCACCGTGACGGTGAACTTCCGCTACGCCCCGGACCGCTCCGAGGAGGAGGCGCTCGCGCACGTCCGCGAGGTCTTCGCCGACTGCGGCGTCACGGAGTTCGTCGTCGACGACCACTCCGCCGGTGCCCGCCCCGGCCTGACCCACCCGGCGGCCGTGGCCTTCATGGAGGCCGTGGGCGGCACGGCCCGGCCCAAGTTCGGCTGGACCGACGTGTCCCGCTTCAGCGCCCTGGGCGTCCCCGCCGTCAACTACGGTCCGGGCGACCCGCTCTACGCGCACAAGCGGGACGAGCACGTGGTGGCCGAGCGGATCACGCACTGCGAGGAGCGGCTGCGCGCCTGGCTGACGAGCTGACGACCAGGTCGGGGCGGCGTTCCGCGGGCCTACGCTGAACCGCATCGAATCCGACGACATGCAGCGGAGGGAGCTCGGTATGGTCAATTCCGAGGGGGCGCGCGCGCCGCGGGAGCAGCGCCGGGGGCCGGTCGTACGGCGGCACAGCCAGATGCAGGTGGGCACCACCGACCAGCATCTGCTGGACACCCGGGGGGCGGCCGACTGGGTGCACGAGGACCCGTTCCGGGTCCTGCGCATCCAGTCCGAGTTCGTCGAGGGCTTCGGGGCGCTGGCCGAACTGCCACCGGCGATCAGTGTGTTCGGCTCGGCCCGGACCCGGCCCGGCACCCCGGAGTACAAGGCCGGGGTGGCCATCGGGCGCGGCCTGGTCGAGGCCGGCTTCGCGGTCATCACCGGCGGTGGCCCCGGTGCGATGGAGGCCGCCAACAAGGGCGCGATGGAGGCCGGCGGCGTCTCCGTGGGCCTGGGCATCGAGCTGCCCTTCGAGCAGGGCCTCAACCCGTACGTGAACCTGGGCGTGGACTTCCGCTACTTCTTCGTCCGCAAGACGATGTTCGTGAAGTACGCGAGCGGGTTCGTGGTCCTGCCGGGCGGGCTGGGCACGCTGGACGAGCTCTTCGAGGCCCTCACGCTCGTCCAGACGAAGAAGGTCACCCGCTTCCCGATCGTCCTCTTCGGCTCGGCCTACTGGCGGGGCCTGGTGGACTGGCTGACCGACACCATCGTCGCCGAGGGCAAGGCCGGGCCGCAGGACCTCCAGCTGTTCCACATCACCGACGACGTCGACGAGACCGTCGAGGTCGTCACCAAGGAGGCGGGCACCTGAGCCCCGCCCGCGGCCGGTCCGGCCGGGCCGGCCCTCTAGGCCAGTCCTCGCCGGGCCACCGCGGGCTCCCGGTGGCCGGCGATGGACGCCACCATGTCCAGCACCTGCCGGGTCTCCGCCACCTCGTGCACCCGGTAGACCTGGGCGCCCAGCCAGGCCGAGACGGCCGTCGTGGCCAGCGTGCCCAGGACGCGCTCCTTGACCGGCTTGTCGAGGGTCTCGCCGACGAAGTCCTTGTTGGACAGCGAGACGAGCACGGGCCAGCCCGTCTCCGCCATCTCGCCCAGCCGGCGGGTGGCCTCCAGCGAGTGCCGGGTGTTCTTCCCGAAGTCGTGCCCCGGGTCGATCATGATGCCGTCGCGCCGTACGCCGAGCGCGACGGCCCGCTCGGCCAGACCGGTGGTGACCTCCAGGATGTCCGCCATCACATCCTCGTAGGCGATCCGGTGCGGCCGGGTGCGCGGGGCGACGCCGCCCGCGTGGGTGCACACCAGCCCCGCCCCGTAGCGGGCGGCGACCTCGGCCAGCTTCGGGTCCACCCCGCCCCACGCGTCGTTGAGCACGTCCGCGCCCGCCTCGCAGACCGCCTCGCCGACCTCGTGCCGCCAGGTGTCGACGCTGATCACCACGTCCGGGTGACGCCGGCGCACCTCGGCCACGAAGCCGACCGTGCGGCGGGCCTCCTCCACGGCGTCCACCTCGGCGCCCGGGCCCGCCTTCACGCCCCCGATGTCGATGATGGCCGCGCCCTCGGCCACGGCCCGCTCGACGCGGGCCAGCGCCGGCTCGTCGGCGAAGGTGGCGCCCTGGTCGTAGAAGGAGTCCGGCGTCCGATTGACGATCGCCATGATCACCGGCTCGTGCCTGTCGAACTCGCGTCGCCCCAGCCGCAGCATCTTCCGCACTCCCTCTCCGTGGTCCGGCAGCGACCTTAACCGTCGGTGCGGCATGGCACGATCGGGGTGGACGGTTTGGCTGACGGCGGACATTCGGGGAGACGGCCGTGTTCTGGTTCTTGCTCATCGCGCTGGTCGTGGTGGTCGGCGCGGTCACCCTCGCCGTCGCCGGGGGTGGCGGCGCGGGCGTGCTGCCCGAGGCGGAGCCGGACAGGATCGCCTGGCCGCTGCCGGCCGCCCGTCCGCTCGGCCGCGCCGATGTGGAGGCGCTGCGCCTGCCGCTGGCCCTGCGCGGCTACCGCATGACCGAGACCGACGACGCGCTGGACCGGCTCGGCGCCGAACTGGCCGAGCGGGACGCCCGCATCGCCGAGCTGGAGGCCGCGCTGGCCGGGGCCCAGGCGGCGGCGATGGGCGGCGCCGGTCCGGTGGCGGGCGGGGAGGCCGCGCGCCCGGCGCGCGGCGACGACGCACGGCGGACGCCTTCCGAGGGGAAGGCGCCGGGGGAAGGGGAGAGGGAATGACCGACGGCGGCGTGGTGCGGGGGCCGGACGGGCTGGCGCGCTGTCCGTGGGGCCTGGAGACGGAGTCCCGCGCGGACTACCGGGCCTACCACGACACCGAGTGGGGGCGGCCGGTGCACGGCGACGACGCCCTCTACGAGCGGATATGCCTGGAGGCCTTCCAGTCCGGCCTGTCGTGGCTGACGATCCTGCGCCGGCGCGAGGGCTTCCGCGCGGCGTTCGCGGACTTCTCCGTCGCCAAGGTGGCGGCGTTCACGGCCGAGGACGAGGCGCGGCTGCTGGCCGACCCGGGGATCATCCGCAACCGCGCGAAGATCGCGGCGGCGACGGCCAACGCCCGGGCGGCCGTGGAACTGGGCCCCGGCGGGCTCGACGCGCTCGTCTGGTCGTACGCGCCGGCCCCCGGCCGGTCCGCGCCCCGGACGGCCGCCGACGTCCCGGCGGTCACACCGGAGTCGACGGCCCTGGCCAAGGAACTCAAGAAGCGCGGATTCCGCTTCGTCGGCCCGACGACGTCCTACGCCCTGATGCAGGCCTGCGGGCTGGTGAACGACCACCTCGCGGACTGCGGGGCGCGCGACGGGGTGCCGGGGTCGGACGGCTGACGGGCCGCCGGGCCCGGCCTGCCCCGGCCCGTCGGCCGGGGCAGGCCGAAAGATCGGATCAGCGCCCGGTGAAGCGCGGCTTCTCCTTGGCGAGGAAGGCCGCGACGGCGATCCCGTGGTCCTCGGAGGCGCCGGCCCGGGCCTGGAGCTCCTCCTCCTTCGCCAGGGTCTCCTCCAGCGAGTGGCCGGCCCCGTACGCCAGCGACTCCTTGATGGCCGCGTAGGCGCTCGTCGGCCCCTGGGCGAGGCGCCGGGCGACGGCCTCGGCCTCGGCGGCGAGCTCCGCCTCCGGGACGACCTTGTTGGCGATGCCCAGCTCCAGGGCCTCCGCGGCGCCGATGCTGCGAGGGAAGAGCAGCAGATCGCTCGCGCGGCTGGTGCCGATGAGGCGGGGGAGGGTCCAGGAGACGCCGGAGTCGGCGGTGAGGGCCACCCCGGCGAAGGACGTGTTGAAGGAGGCGGTGTCGGCGACGACGCGGTAGTCGGCCGCGAGGGCGAAGCCCGCGCCGGCGCCGGCCGCGACGCCGTTCACCCCGGCGACGACCGGCTTGGCCATCCGGGTGATCGCCGTGACGATGGGGTTGTAGTGGTCCCGGACGGTGTCCATCGTCGTCCGGGTGCCGTTCTCGCGGTCGGCCGCCAGCGACGCGACGTGTTCCTTGAGGTCCTGGCCCACGCAGAAGGCCCGGCCGGTCGCGGTGAGCAGCACCGCCCGTACGGCGGGGTCGCCGGCCGCCTGTCGCAGGGCGTCGCGCAGGGCCTCCTTGGTCGCGGTGTCCAGCGCGTTCATGGCGCCGGGACGGTTGAGCGTGAGCGTCGCCAGCCCCTCGTTCACCTCGTACAGCACGCTGTCGGCCATGGTGCGTCCCTCCCTGGTTCGGCTGCGGTCCGGTGCCAGCATGCCGGAGATCATCGGGGCCCGGCATGTGACCTGCGTCAAAGAATCGGGGGCCGAAGTGACCCCCGGGGCGACGTGGGAGGGCCGCACGATCCCCGAATTGAGTGGTTTTGCGGCAGCGCGTTGCCGAAGGGATGCCGACCGATGTTGGTCATTGGGTCGCGCGATGCGGGATAATGGCCTGGAAGCAATGTGTTCGATGCCGGTGACGTGCGCCCTTCCAGAGGGCCATCGGCTGACGATGAGCTGGTTTCAGGAAGGGGAACGAGCATGGCGGCCATGAAGCCGCGGACGGGCGATGGCCCGCTCGAGGTGACCAAGGAGGGGCGGGGCATCGTCATGCGGGTTCCGCTCGAGGGCGGCGGTCGTCTCGTCGTCGAGCTGACCCCTGACGAGGCCAAGGCTCTCGGCGAGGCCCTGGAGAAGGTCACCGTCTGACGCGCACGGTCCACGAATCCCGCACCGCCCCGGCCGCCGGCTCACCCGGTTCCGGGGCGGCGGTGTATCCGCGGCCGTGATCCCATCGGCCCCGGGGTGCTCACACACCCCGCCCGGCTCAGGCGCCGCGCCGTACCGCGCACAGCAGTCCGTCGCCGACCGGCAGCAGGGACGGCACCAGCGCCGTGGACTCCCGCACGGCCCGCAGCAGTTCGCGCAGCCGCTGCACCTCGGCGGGCGGCAGCGCGGAGTCGACGGTACGGCCGTCAGCGAAGACCCCCTCGAAGCACACCAGCCCGCCCGGGCGCAGCAGGCGCAACGATTCGGCTAGGTAGTCGAGGCACTCCGTCCGGTCACCGTCGCAGAAGACCAGGTCGTACCCGCCGTCGGCCAGCCGCGGCAGCACCTCCAGGGCGCGGCCGGGGATGAACCGGGCCCGGTTGCCGGCGAAGCCCGCGGCACGGAACGCCTGCCGGGCGAACTGCTGGCACTCCGGGTCGCTGTCCACCGTCGTCAGCACCCCGTCCGGGCGCATGCCGTGCAGGAGGTGGATGCCGGAGACCCCGGTGCCGGTGCCGATCTCGGCGACGGCCTTGGCGTCCGCAGCGGCGGCGAGCAGGCGCAGCGCCGCGCCGGTGCCGTTCGACACCGAGCGGAGACCTGCCTCGTAGGCCCGGTCCCGGGCCCAGCGCAGCGCCTCGTCCTCGGCGACGAACACATCGGCGAACGCCCAGCTCGTCTGCTGGTTGCCGGTAATGGCCCTCTCCTGTCCCCGTAGTCGACGCAACCGTGACTGTATCCGCTGACCACGGGAACCCGCAGATGGGACCGGGCGTTGGAAGGGCCGAGGGGGAAGTGCGACAGCGGGAACCGGAAGCTCCGGCCGCACGTCGGTGATCATGGCGATCCGTTCACAAAAACCGGGTCAAAAATGCTTATCCGGAGCTAACGGGCGAGGTGGATATGGTAGGGGCTCCACTGGACACCACCAGAGCCGACAGGGGAGGTGCGGCTGCGGGCGGCGACCGCCGTGGAGTGCTCAGGCGCTTCCGCAGGTACGTTCCCGAGCCGAAATCCGTGACCTACACCGCTGACAGTTCCACCACCGCCGGCACCGCGACCACCGCGACGTTCGCCACCGACGCGGACGCGCCGGCGTGGACCCCTCCCACCTGGGAGGAGATCGTCAGCACCCACAGCGCCCGGGTCTACCGCCTCGCCTATCGCCTCACCGGCAACCAGCACGACGCCGAGGACCTCACCCAGGAGGTCTTCGTCCGCGTCTTCCGCTCGCTGTCCACGTACACCCCGGGGACGTTCGAGGGGTGGCTGCACCGCATCACCACCAACCTCTTCCTCGACATGGTCCGGCGTCGCCAGCGCATCCGCTTCGACGCGCTGGCCGAGGACGCCGCCGAGCGGCTGCCCAGCCGCGAGCCGTCCCCCCAGCAGCACTTCAACGACACCCACTTCGACGCCGACGTCCAGCAGGCGCTCGACACCCTCGCCCCGGAGTTCCGCGCCGCGGTCGTCCTGTGCGACATCGAGGGCCTGTCCTACGAGGAGATCGCCGCGACCCTCGGCGTGAAGCTCGGCACCGTCCGCAGCCGCATCCACCGCGGCCGCTCCCACCTGCGCAAGGCGCTCCAGCACCGCTCGCCCGCCGCCCGGGCCGAGCAGCGCGCCGAGGCCGGGGCGGTGGCGGCGCGCGTCCCGATCGGTGGGGAGGTCGGTCTCGCGTGAGCGGTTCAGGCGGTCCGTCCCCCGCCGAGCACCATCTCGGCGACCGCCTCGCGGCCCTGGTCGACGGGGAGTTGGGACACGACGCGCGGGAGCGGGTGCTGGCGCACCTCGCCACCTGCTGGACGTGCAAAGCGGAAGCCGACGCGCAGCGTCGGCTCAAAAGTGTTTTCGCGCAGGCGGCGCCCCCGCCGCTGTCCGACTCCCTGCTGGCCCGGTTGCAGGGCCTGCCGGGCGGTGGGACCGGCGGTGACGGCCCGGAGGGGACCGACCGGGGAAGACCCGGCCCCGCCGTGCGCGCCGACGCCTACGCCCTCCTGCCGGTGGCGACCGGGCCCCGTGACCGCGGCTTCCGGGTCCACCCCGGCGGCCGGGGCGGCCAGGACACCGCCGTTCGCGGCGGCGGTGGCGCGCGCGGCCGGCGGTTCGCCTTCGCGGCGGCCGGCGCGGTCTCGCTGGCGGCCTTCGCCCTGGTCGGCGCCCAGCCCCTGGAGACCCCCGTGGAGGACCCCCGGCCCCGCGCCGGCGGCTCCAGCTCGACGGCGACCTCCTCCCTCGCCATGACCCCCGGGAGCCACCTGGAGCGCGACGCGATCCACACGGCGACCACGTTCGGGGCGCCGCGCTCCCTCGGCGTCTCCCTGCTGCGTCCCTCCGAGGCGCCGGTGCTCCCGCCGCTCGTCCGCGCCTCCCGTGCCCTCTCGGAGGCCCCGGCCCCCTGACCGCTCACCACCTGGTGTAATCGTCCTTGGGGCGCGCGTGCTTTCGGTATGCGCGCTCCCGGACGAACGGTGGGGAGAAGGATGGACGAGGGGACGGCGCGGGACTCCGCGCCCAAGCCGCCGGCGCGGGACTCCGCGCCCAAGCCGCAGTGGTGGCAGCGACGACGCCCGCGCGGCGGCGCGCAGCCGGAGGCCGACCAGTGGCTCCTGCCGGAGGCTCCCGCCCCCGAGGGCACCACGCCCCCGCCGGGCCCGCACCGCGGCACTCCGGCGGCCCCCACCGGTACCGCCGACGCGGGCCCGGCCCCGCACCCCCTGGACGCCGGCCCGGCGCCCGTGCCGATGCACGCCCCCGAGGCGGGCCCGGCGCCCGTGCCGATGCACGCCCCCGAGGCGGGCCCGGCGCCCGTGCCGATGCACGCCCCCGACCCGTACGGCACCCCGCCCTACGGCCGCCCCGGCCCGTGGGCCCCGGCCCCGCCGGTCCAGCGCCCGACGGTGACCCCGGCCCAGGGCACGTACGTCCCGCCGGGCGGGACGCCGGCCCCGGGCACGTACGTCCCGGCGGAGGGTCCGGCGGTCGCCGATACATCGGTTCCGCCGGTGGCTCCGGCCGCCCCGGGCGCGTACGCGCCGGAGCCGGGCGCCGTGCCCGCCGGCACGTCCGCTCCGGGCGCGGGTACGTATGCCCCGGCGGAGGGTCCGGCGGTCGCCGATACATCGGTTCCGCCGGTGGCTCCGGCCGCCCCGGGCGCGTACGCGCCGGAGCCGGGCACCGTGCCTGCTGGCACGTCCGCTCCGGGCGCGGGTACGTATGCCCCGGCGGAGGGTCCCGCGGCCGCCGATACATCGGCTCCGCCGGTGGCCCCGGGCGCTTCCGTGCCCACCGGCACGCCCGCTCCGGAAGTCGCCCCGGCGCCCCGCACGTACGTCCCGGCCGAGGGCTCCGCCGTCGGCTACGAGCAGTCCGTTCCCGCGGACTCCGCGCCCGGCTCCGGCCCGGAGGCGGCGGACTACCCGCTGGCCGCTCCCACCCCGGCGGAAGCCCAGGCGCCGGCGACGCCTCCGGCCGACCCGGCCGTCACACCCGCCCCGTACCCGCAGGACGCCCCCGTCGCCGCCGTACCGCCGCACGAGCAGCCGGCCCCCGCCGTCCCCGGCACCGGCCCCCAGGGCCCCTGGGCCTACGACCCCTGGGCGGCGTCCGCCGTCCAAGCCGCGGCCGCCGCGCCGCACAGCGGTGGCGCCGGGCGCGGCAAGCCGATCACCAAGGCCCGGCTCCTCGCCGGTGCCGCCGTCGTGGCGCTCGTGTCCGGTGTCGTCGGTGGCGGGCTCGGGGCCTGGCTGGAGCACGACGGCGGGATCGGGCACCGCGTGTCGCTGCCGCAGGCGTCGGCCGAGGCGTCCGACCGGGCGCCCGGCAGCATCGCCGGGATCGCCGCCCGCGCCCTGCCGGGCGTGGTCACGATCCATGTCTCCGGCGGTGGCGAACAGGGCACCGGCACCGGCTTCGTCCTGGACGACAAGGGCCACATCCTCACCAACAACCACGTCGTGCAGCCGGCCGGCTCCAGCGGCTCCATATCCGTGACGTTCAACGGCGGCCAGACCGCCAAGGCGACCCTCGTCGGCCGCGACGGCGGCTACGACCTGGCGGTCATCAAGGTCACCGGCGTCTCGCACCTCACCCCGCTGCCCCTCGGCAACTCCGACTCCGTGCGCGTGGGCGACTCCGTCGTCGCCATCGGCGCCCCGTTCGACCTCGCGGGCACCGTCACCACCGGGATCATCAGTGCCAAGGAGCGCCCGATCACCGCCGGCGGCAAGAAGCAGGACGGCAGCGACATCAGCTACGTCGACGCCCTCCAGACCGACGCCCCGATCAACCCGGGCAACTCCGGCGGCCCCCTGATGGACTCCTCGGCCCGCGTGATCGGCGTCAACAGCGCCATCCGTTCCGCCGGCGAGTCGGAGGGCGGCGGTCAGGGCGGCAGCATCGGTCTCGGCTTCGCCATACCGATCAATCAGGCCCGGCGCGTCGCCGAGGAGCTGATCAACACGGGCCGGGCCACCCACCCCGTCATCGGGGTCTCCGTGGACAACGGCTACCAGGGCGACGGCGCCCGGGTGAACGCCGACAGCGACAAGGGCAAGGGCGTCAGCCCCGGCGGCCCCGCCGACAAGGCCGGCGTCCGCGCCGGCGACGTGATCAAGAAGGTCGACGGGGTGGCCGTGCACAGCGGCCGCGAGCTCATCATCAAGATCCGCAGCCACCGTCCGGGTGACGCCCTGACCCTCACCGTCGAGCGTGACGGCGCGGCGCGTGACGTACGGCTCACCCTGGGATCGGCCAGTGCGCGCTGACTCCCGGCCGCTCGCCGGCCGACGCGTCTCCCACCTGTCCCCGCGCGCCAGGTACCGTGATAGTCGGCCTGGACACCCGGCCCCCGACGCCACAAGGAGCTGTGCAACGTGCTCGACATAGGACCCCTCGAGCTGGTCGCGCTCGTCGTCCTCGCGGTGCTCATCTTCGGGCCCGACAAGCTGCCCAAGCTGATCCAGGACGTGTCGCGCACGCTGCGCAGGATCCGGGACTTCTCGGACAACGCCAAGCAGGACATCCGCAACGAGCTCGGCCCCGAGTTCAAGGACTTCGAGTTCGAGGACCTCAACCCCAAGACCTTCGTCCGCAAGCACGTGCTGGACAAGGACGAGCTGGGGCTGAAGGACATCCGCAACGGCTTCGACTTCCGGTCCGAGATGTCCGACGTCACCGACGCGGTGCACGGTCGTACGCCCGAGTCGCAGGCCCCGGCGGCCGCCGCGGGCTCCGCTCCGGCCACTCCCGACCTGCTCAAGAAGCGCGAGCGGCTCCAGGAGGGCGAGCGTCCGCCGTTCGACGCCGACGCCACCTGAGCCCGTGTTGGCCCTGCCCCATTGACGGGGGTGGCTATCCTCCCCTTGTTCGGGGTGCCGTCGCCCGCGGTGGGCGGCTGCGCCCACGACGCAGGGGCTACGAGGAGGCGCCGCGCAGATGGAGACGACGAGTCGGGTGGGGGCGCACGGGGCCGGTACGGCCGGCGCGCCCGCCGGGGAGGCGCAGGGAATGCCGGAGGGCGGGCCCGGGACCCGGCGCTCGGTCGACGGCTATCTCCTGGCGTCGTTCCCGTGGTACGGGCTGGACGAGGCCTACACCGGGCCGCGCTGGCTGATGCAGGTCGGTGCCGCCGCCGACGGCACCGTGGAGCACGGCGCCACCGGCCACGGCACCGAACCCACGCTGCGGATGGAGCGGGCCGACCCGGCCGCCGCCCGGCAGCGGTTCGCGGTCGTGGTGACGGTGGCCAGCCGCCCGGTGCGGCGCAGCGCCGACGGCACGGGCGTGCTGGAGGCCACGTCCGTCTCCTCGGCCGCCTGGCTGGCCGGCTCCGGCCTGCTGGCGTGCACCTGGCCGGCCGCGATGGAGCGGGCGCTGCGGCAGGACTGGCTGGACCAGCAGACCGCCCTCGCCTGGGAGCTGGCCGACCGGCTGGACGAGGGCCCGTGGTCGTCGCTGTCGCTGCCGGTGGACGGTGTGCCGACCGAGTTCCGCTACCGCGAGTCCGAGTACGGCTGGGTCCTCGCGGGTTCGCCCGAGGAGGGCGGGGTCCATCTGGGCGCGTACGGGCGGGGGATGAGCGCGTACGGGATGGGCTTCTCGGTGATCAAGGACATCGCCACGTACCAGGAATGACCGGACGGGTGTCCGGTGATACGCGTGAGGGGCGGCCTCCTTCGGGAGGCCGCCCCTCGGCGTGTCAGAACTTGTTGCGCGGCGTGATGCCCAGCGACATGCCCGACAGGCCGCGCCGGCGGCCGCCGAGCTTGTCCGCGATGGCCCGCAGGGCGCTGCCCGCCGGGGAGTCGGGGTCGCTCAGGACGACCGGCTTGCCCTCGTCGCCGCCCTGGCGGAGGCGGACGTCGATCGGGATCGCGCCGAGCACCGGGACGTCGGTGCCCGTGGTCCGCGTCAGGCCGTCGGCGACCAGCTGGCCGCCGCCGGTGCCGAAGACGTCGACCATCTCGTCGCAGTGCGGGCAGGGCAGCCCGGACATGTTCTCCACGACGCCGACGATCTTCTGGTGGGTCTGCACGGCGATCGAGCCGGCGCGCTCGGCGACCTCGGCGGCGGCCTGCTGCGGGGTCGTCACCACGAGGATCTCGGCGTTCGGGACCAGCTGGGCGACGGAGATCGCGATGTCGCCGGTGCCCGGGGGCAGGTCGAGCAGCAGGACGTCGAGGTCGCCCCAGTAGACGTCGGCGAGGAACTGCTGGAGCGCGCGGTGGAGCATCGGGCCGCGCCAGACGACGGGCGCGTTGCCCGGGGTGAACATGCCGATCGAGATGACCTTCACGCCGTTCGCCGACGGCGGCATGATCATGTTCTCGACCTGGGTGGGACGGCCGTCCGCGCCCAGCATGCGCGGCACCGAGTGGCCGTAGATGTCGGCGTCGACGACGCCGACCTTCAGCCCGTCGGCCGCCATGGCCGCGGCCAGGTTGACCGTCACCGAGGACTTGCCGACGCCGCCCTTGCCGGACGCGACCGCGTAGACGCGGGTGAGCGAGCCGGGCTTGGCGAACGGCACCTCGCGCTCCGTCTGCCCGCCGCGCAGCGAGGACGCCAGCTCGCGCCGCTGCTCGTCGCTCATCACGTCCAGCTCGACGCCGACGCCCGTCACGCCCTCGACGCGCGCGACGGCCTCGCGCACCAGCGAGGTGATCTTGTCCCGCATGGGGCAGCCGGCGACCGTGAGGTACACCGCCACCGCGACCGTACCGTCCGCCGAGATCTCCACCGATTTGACCATCCCCAGATCGGTGATGGGTCGCTGGATCTCGGGGTCGTTGACCGTCGCGAGCGCGGCGCGGATCGCGTCCTCACTCGGCGCGGCGGTTCCGTACGTGTCGGTAGCCATAGGTCGATGGTACGGCCCGCCACGGCCCCCGGGGAAAGGCCGTCAGCGGTCGCCTTCCTCACTCTCGCGCGGGAATACGCGCCGCTCCTCCAGCTCCTTGACCAGGTCCTGGACCTCCGAGCGGATCCAGTCCCGGGTGGCCACCTCGCCCAGCCCCACCCGGAGCGCCGCCATCTCCCGTGCCAGGTACTCGGTGTCCGCGATGGAGCGCTCGTTCTGCTTGCGGTCCTGTTCCAGGTTGACCCGGTCCCGGTCGTCCTGCCGGTTCTGGGCCAGCAGGATCAGCGGGGCCGCGTACGACGCCTGGAGCGACAGCATCAGGGTCAGGAAGATGAACGGGTACCGGTCGAACCGCAGGTGGCCCGGCGCCGAGGTGTTCCACACCACCCACATGATGATCACGACGGTCATCCAGACGATGAACCGTCCCGTGCCCAGGAAGCGGGCGATGCGCTCCGAGGTCCGGCCGAAGGCCTCCGGGTCGTACTCCGGCAGCCAGGCCCGCCGCTTCGGCATCGGCAGGTCCAGGCGCACCCTCGGCCGCGGGTGGGGGTGCGCGGCCTCCGCCTGCGCCCGCCCCCGCTCGGCCCGGTCGCCGCGGTCCGGGCGGCGGTCCGCGCCGTGCTCCCGCCCCCGCTCGTCACCCGCCATCGACGTCCTCCGGCAGTTCGTCCATGCCCGGCGCGCCGTGGTGGAGCTCGGTCTCCCGCCAGTCGTCGGGCAGCAGGTGGTCCAGCACGTCGTCGACGGTCACGGCGCCCAGCAGGGAGCCGCTCTCGTCCACGACGGGGGCGGCGACCATGTTGTACGTGGCCAGGTAGCTGGTGACCGCGGACAGCGGGGTGCCCGGCGGCAGCGGGCGGAGGTCGGTGTCGGTGATCGAGCCGACGAGCGCGAACGGCGGGTCGCGCAGCAGCCGCTGGAAGTGGACCGTGCCCAGGTACTTGCCGGTCGGGGTCTCGTCCGGCGGGCGGCAGACGTAGACCTGGGCGGCGAGCGCGGGGGACAGGTCGGGGTTGCGGACCCGGGCGAGGGCGTCGGCGACGGTGGCGTCCGGGCGCAGCACGACCGGCTCGGTGGTCATCAGGCCGCCCGCCGACAGCTCCTCGTAGGACATCAGCCGCCGGACGTCGGCGGCGTCGTCCGGCCGCATCAGGGTCAGCAGCCGTTCCATCTCCTCCTCCGGCAGCTCGGAGAGCAGGTCGGCCGCGTCGTCGGGGTCCATGGCCTCCAGGACGTCGGCGGCGCGCTCCTCCTTGAGCTTGCCGAGGATCTCGATCTGGTCGTCCTCCGGCAGCTCCTCCAGCACGTCCGCGAGCCGGTCGTCGTCCAGGGCGGCCGCGACCTCCGCGCGCCGCTTGGGGGAGAGGTGGTGGAGGACGTTGGCGAGGTCGGCCGGGCGCAGCTGTTCGAACCTGGCCAGCAGGTTCTCGGCGCCCTGCCCGTGCTCCTCCAGCGAGAAGCCGGTGACGGCCGACCACTCGACGGTCAGGGTCTCGCCCTTGCGGCGCAGGGCGCCGCCCTTGCCGCGGCGGACGAAGACCTTGTCGATCTCCCAGTCGCGCCGGGCCGGCAGCTGGGTGATCGACACGTCGAGGACGGTCACCTCCTCGCCGCCGTCGACCAGCTTCACCCGCCGGTCGAGGAGCTCGCCGAGGACCAGCGTCTCGGTCGGCCGCTGCTCGAAGCGCCGCATGTTGACCACGCCCGTGGTGATCACCTGGCCCGACTCCACACCGGTCACGCGGGTCATCGGGATGAAGATCCGGCGGCGGCTGACCACCTCCGCGACGAGCCCCAGCACCCGCGGCGGCCGCCTGCCGACGCGCAGCATCGCCACCAGGTCGCGCACCCGGCCCACCTGGTCGCCGTTGGGGTCGAAGACGGCCACGCCGGAGAGGTGCGACACGAACACCCGGTGGGCGCCTGCTGGCATGGCCGCGTACCTCCTCCCGGCGGGAACCGGTGTCCGGTTCAGGCTAACGTGACCGGCTTCGCCCCGCCGGGGGGCGAGGGCCGTACGGAATCTGTACGCGCTCCGCACGGACTCCCGGCTTCCGCTCGCGGACGGCACGGGTACGCTGCCGCCGTATCCCACCGGGTGACAGGAGGCAGGAGCACACGTGCGTACCCGTAACGCGGCTCTCGTGGGAGCCTTGTGCGTCGGCCTGTCCACGGCGCTCACGGCCTGCGGCAGCGGTACCCCCGAGGACCCCGACGCGGGCACCAACGGCGTCGGCAAGCTGACCGCCGCCGCGATCCAGGACAAGGCCCGGAGCGCCGCGCGCGCCGCCGAGGCCGTCCACCTCTCGGGGAACGTCGTCAGCCAGGGCCGTACGTACCGCATCGACATGCGGCTGAAGAAGAACGGCGGCACCGGCCGCGTCTCGTCCTCCTCCGACGCCGCCGCCTTCGAACTGCTGCGGGTGGGCGACGAGCTGTACCTCAAGGCCCCGGCGAGCTTCTGGGCCAAGGGCTCGGCCTCCGCCCCCGCCTCGCCCCCGGCGCCCGCGCCCAAGGCCTCGGCCTCCGCGTCCAAGGCCGGCGACGCCGCCGCGGCGGCCGGCAAGCTCGACGACAAGTACGTCAAGGTGCCCGCGGACGACCCGACCTACCAGCAGTTCAAGGGCTTCACCGACAAGGACGTGCTGCTGGACGGCCTCCTCGGCCTCCACGGCGACCTCGCCCGCGGCGAACGCGGGGCGGTCGGCGGCGTCCGCACCGTCCGGATCACCGGCGCCAAGGGCGGCGGCGGCACGCTCGACGTCTCCCTCGTCGGCACGCCCTACCCGCTGCGCGTCCAGCGCGCGGGCGGGGCCGGACAGCTGGAGCTCGACGGCTGGGGCAAGGACTTCGCGCTGAACGTCCCGGCCAAGTCCCAGACGGTCGACTACGGCAAGCAGCTGCACATCCCGGCCGGCCCCGGCGGCGGGCTCCCGGCGAAGGGCTCCTGAGGGCTTTCAGGGCTCCTGAGGGTTTTTACGACTTCGCGCGGCCCCGGCGCAGCAGCCGCGGCAGCGCCGCCGGCATCGGGCGGCGCGTCGTCGCCGGCGTCGGCAGCGGCGTGGCCGCGAGCGACCCGTCCGGCAGCTCCCCGGCGGCACCCGTCGGCACCAGGCGCAGCACCCGGCAGGACGCGGCCCAGCGCTCCTCCAGCCGCTCCGCGTCCGGCGCGTTCAACCGCTTGCCCTTGAGTTCGCCCACAGCGGCCGCCCACTCCTCGCCGCCCGGCGCGAGCTCGCCGACGGTCGCGGTCCAGGACACCAGACGGCCGCCCTTGTCCTTGCTGCGCACGGTGACCGTCGCCGAGGCCCCCTCGGCCAGGCCCAGCCCGTCCACCGGCTGCTCACCGGGACCGGCGACCAGCAGGGCCGCACCCTCGTGCCAGACGTGCCACAGCGCCCGGCCCGGCCCCGACGGACCCTGCACCCAGATCAGGCCGGACTTCTTCGTGGCCTCTTCGATCAGTGCCTGTGTGAGCGTCATGGGCTTACCTTAAGCGGCCGCCGCCCCGGGCCCGCGCCTAGGCTGAAGGGGTGAGAACCGCCCGCCCGCGCCGCGCCGCGCCACCGGCCGTCCCCGCCACCGTGCCCTCCCACCCCTCCGTCCGCCTCGATCTCGTCCTCCTCGCCGTCGCCATCGCCGGGGTCTCCCTCTCCGCCCCGCTCATCGCCGCCACCGCCGCGCCGGCCCTGGCCATCGCCCTGTGGCGCAACGCCATGGCCGTCGGCGTGCTCACCCCCGTCGTCCTGCTCCGGCACCGCGCCGAGCTGCGCGGCATGGGACGCAGGGCGGCGCTGCTGGCCATGGCCGCCGGGGCCCTGCTGGCCGTGCACTTCGGGGTGTGGCTGCCCAGCCTGCGCATGACCTCGGTCGCCTCCTCGACCGCGCTGGTCACCACCACCCCCATCTGGACCACGCTGCTGCTGCGGCTGCGCGGCCACCGGCCGCCCGCGCTGGTCTGGGCGGGCACGGCGCTCGCGTTCCTGGGCGTGCTGATCCTGACCGGCGTCGACCTGTCGCTGTCCCCGCGCGCCCTGGCCGGCGACGCGCTCGCCCTCGCGGGCGGCATGGCGGGCGCCGGGTACGTGCTGCTGGGCGCCGAGGTGCGGCGCACGGTGGGCACCACCACGTACACGTACGTCTGCTACGCGACGACCACCGTGCTGCTGCTCGCCGCCTGCCTGGCCGCCGGCTCCCCGCTCACCGGCTACAGCGGGGAGACCTGGCTGAAACTGGTCGTGCTGACCGCCGCCGCGCAGCTGCTGGGCCACTCGCTGATCAACCGCGTGGTCAAGGGCCTGGGCCCGTCCGTGACGTCGACGGCGATCCTGCTGGAGACGCCGGGCGCGGCGCTGATCGCCGCGGTGTGGCTGGGGCAGCTGCCGCCGGCCGCCGCGTACCCCGCACTGGCGGTGATCATGGCGGGCCTGGTCCTGGTGATCACGGGTGACCGGCGGAAGGAGCCGGTCACCCCGGAGACGGGGGTATGAGGCCCCCGCTCACCACCCCCGCCTACAACCAACCATTCCTCTTGAAGCCGCGGTGGATCGTCACACAGATCGCGACCGTGACCACCATGACCGCCGGATAGCCGTACTTCCAGTGCAGCTCCGGCATGTGGTCGAAGTTCATGCCGTAGATCCCGGCGATCATCGTCGGAACGGCGAAGATCGCCGCCCATGAGGTGATCTTGCGCATGTCCTCGTTCTGCGCCACCGACGCCTGCGCGAGGTTGGCCTGGAGGATGGAGTTCAGCAGGTCGTCGAAGGAGACCACCTGCTCGTGCACCCGCGCCAGGTGGTCGGCGACGTCGCGGAAGTACTTCTGGATGTCCGGGTCGACCAGCCGCATCGGCCGCTCGCTCAGCAGCTGCATCGGCCGGATCAGCGGGGTCACGGCCCGCTTGAACTCCAGCACCTCGCGCTTGAGCTGGTAGATGCGGCCCGCGTCGCCACCCCGGCGGGAGCCCTTGCTGGGCTCGGAGAAGACATCGATCTCCACCTCGTCGATGTCGTCCTGCACCGCGTCCGCGACGGCTATGTAGCCGTCCACCACCTGGTCGGCGATGGCGTGCAGCACGGCCGAGGGGCCCTTGCCGAGCAGCTGGGGGTCGTCCTGCAGCCGGTGGCGCAGCGCCCGCAGCGAGCCCTGGCCGCCGTGCCGGACGGTGATGATGAAGTCCGGGCCGGTGAAGCACATCACCTCGCCGGTCTCCACGACCTCGCTGGTGGCCGTCAGTTCGGCGTGCTCGACGTAGTGGATGGTCTTGAAGACGGTGAAGAGCGTGTCGTCGTAGCGCTCCAGCTTGGGCCGCTGGTGGGCGTGGACCGCGTCCTCGACGGCGAGGGGGTGCAGCCCGAATTCGCGGGCGATCCCGGCGAACTCGTGCTCGGCCGGCTCATGGAGGCCGATCCAGGCGAAGCCGCCCTCGCTGCGCACCCGGCGCATGGCCTCGGCGGGGCTGACGTGGTCGCTGGCGCGCTTGCCGTCGCGGTAGACGGCGCAGTCCACGACCGCGCTGCTGGCGGACGGGTCGCGGGTGGCGTCGTAGGCGCCGCCTCCCTGGATGGGTACCCGGCGCAGGGCGGGGCGGACGGCGGCGCGCAGGTCGCGGATCATCGACATGGCTGGCTCCTTCACGGGCCGGCCGCCGGCGCGGGGACGCGGTGCGCGCAAGCGCTGCCTGAAAACGTGGACGTGGTGCCGTGGGGGTACGTCCGCAATTCGGGCGGCGCTTCGTGCGGTGCGCGGGGGCCGGCGGCAGTTCGCGGGAAAGCGTGCAGGGAACTGCAAGGAAACGGAACAGGCGGTCGGAGGCGCTCTTCCGTCAAGTGCCGCGGGCGTGAAGGGACTTCCGTTGACGCGTTTCCGGCGCGGGGGCCGGGGGCGCGGAAGACCTCTGGTTCACGCGTGACTCACTCGTGATTCACGCGGTGACGCGCGTCCGGAGCGGGAAGACGGGAGAACTGTCGGTACTGCACGGTCGACTAGGATCCACGCAGCCCCACCTCCTCCGGCCGGTCCCCGCTGAGGGACGAACGTCACGCCCTGACCAAAGGTCAAGGCGAATCCAGGCTAGCAGTAGCTCGACGCGTCAAGGCCACCCCGTGGCCCGCCTTTGCCCGTTCGATACGCGTTCTATGCTCACGGCATGTCAGACGTACTCGCACTGGTCGAGGCGCGGCTCGTCCTGGCGCTCGGGCAGCCGGACGCACGGGCCGCGGTGACCTTCCTGGGCACGGACCGGATCGAGGTGCTCCGATTCACCGGGGCCGACGACGGCGGAGAGCTCGTCCGCTACGTCACCCTCGGCATGTCGGCGCAGCCCATGACCGACCCCACGGCCACCGTCGCCGACCCCCTGCGCGGCCCCCGCGCGGAACTCGTCCTCTCGGTCCGCGCCGGCCGCGCCGACACCGACAAGGTGCTCCGCCCGCTCGCCGTCCTCGCCGCGTCCCCGCAGGTCGAGGGCGTGGTCGTGGCGCCGGGCGGCTCCCTCGACACCGGGGAGCCGCTCTGGCCGGGCGCGCCGTTCACCTCCGTCCTGGTGGCGGAGTCCGGCGGTCTGATCGAGGACCTGGAGCTGGACGAGCCCATGGACCCCGTCCGTTTCCTCCCGCTGCTGCCCATGACGCCCAACGAGGCCGCGTGGAAGCGCGTCCAGGGCGCGACCGCCCTGGAGGAGCGCTGGCTGCGGCACGGCACGGACCTGCGCGACCCGCTGCGGGCCGGGGTCCCGCTGGGCTGAGAGCCCCCACCCGCCCGGGACGACCGAAAGCGTCGGGCGCCCTCGACTCCGGACGGGTGATCGTCCTTGACGCGGGCGCGGCCTGGTAGGACCGTTGGAGGCTATGAGGGGCGAACCCAGTTGCCCGAAGTGCGGTGGCCGGGTGCGAGCGCCCGGTCTCTTCGCCGACTCCTGGCAGTGCTCCGTGCACGGCGCGGTGCACCCCCTGCAGCCGGTCGTCCCGCCGAGTGTCGAGGCGCTGGCCGTCGTGGTCAACCGGGCCCAGGTCCCGGTGTGGATGCCCTGGCCGCTGCCCGTGGGCTGGCTCTTCACCGGTGTGGTCTGCGCGGGCGACGACCGCAGCGGCGGCCGCGCCACCGCCGTCGCCTGCTCCGGGCCCAGCCCGCTGGGCGGCCCGGGCGAGCTGGTGCTGGTCGCCGAGGAGCTCGGCGTCGGGCTGGGTGCCCGGTACGCCGGCGTCGACGGCCCCGACCCCGGGCCCGGCCTGGCCCTCGACCGTTCCCCGCACGCCAAGGTGCACGCGGCCGGCCGCCCCACCCCGCTGTGGCACGTGGACGGCGCCCCCGCCGACCGGGCCGTCTTCGCGGGGGAGGCGCGCGGCCTGTGGCTGTGGGCCGTCGTCTGGCCGGAGCGGTCGGGCCTGCTGATGTACGACGAGCTGGTGCTGACCGACCTGCGGGACGCCGGGGCCGAGGTGGACCTGCTGCCCTGCGGGGCGCTGTCGCCGCGCATCCTGTCGCCCGACCCCCGCCGGCCCCCCTGAGCCCGCCCCTCCTGGCCTCCCGGCGGTGTCCCGGTACCTCCCGGCGGTCTCCCGGTGCGTCGCGGGCGACCGGATCATGTTCGGGCGGCGGTTATCCTGAACCGGTCCATTCCGTTCCAGCCGCCGTTGGGAGCAGTGTCGTGCGCATCGATCTGCACACCCACTCCACGGCGTCCGACGGCACGGACACCCCCGCCGAGCTGGTCCGCAACGCGGCCGCCGCCGGTCTGGACGTCGTCGCCCTGACCGACCACGACGGGGTCGGCGGCCACGCCGAGGCCATCGCGGCCCTGCCCGCCGGGCTCACCCTCGTCACCGGCGCCGAGCTCTCCTGCCGGCGTAACGGTCCCGGCGGCTTCAGCGTCCACATGCTGGCCTACCTCTTCGACCCGCTGGAGCCCGAGCTCGCGCGCGAGCGGGAGCTCGTCCGCGACGACCGGGTGCCCCGCGCCCGGGCCATGGTGGTCCGGCTCAACGAGCTCGGCGTGCCCGTCACCTGGGAGCGCGTCGCCGAGATCGCCGGCGACGGCGCCGTCGGCCGCCCGCACGTGGCCACCGCCATGGTCGAGCTGGGCGTCGTGAAGACCGTCTCCGACGCCTTCACCGCCGAGTGGCTCGGCGGTCACGGCCGCGCCTTCGTCGAGAAGCACGAGCTCGACCCCTTCGACGCGATCCGGATGGTCAAGGCCGCCGGCGGCGTCACCGTCCTCGCGCACCCGCTGGCGCTCCAGCGCGGCAACTGCGTCACCGAGGACGCGATAGCCGAGCTGGCCTCGGCCGGTCTCGACGGCGTCGAGGTGGACCACATGGACCACGACGACGCCACGCGCGCCCGGCTGCGCGGCCTCGCCGCGGAGCTCGGCCTGCTCACCACCGGCTCCAGCGACTACCACGGCAGCCGCAAGAGCTGCGGGCTCGGCGAGTACACCACCGACCCGGAGATCTACGGCGAGATCACGCGCCGCGCGACGGGCGCCTTCCCCGTCCCGGGCGCCGGCGGCTGACCGCCCCCGCACACCCGGCCCGTACGCCCCGACCCGGCGTCCGGGCGCCCGTGCCCACCGCCCCTCGCCCGGCGTCCGTACGCCCGGCCCTCCGGGGCTCCCGCACCTGACGTACTCCGCCGCGCCCCGGCGGCGTACGGACCGTGCCCCCGCACGCTTCCCCCTCTCTCACCGCTCGCACCGCACCGCAAGGCCCTCACTGTGTTCGACATCGCTGTCTTCGGCTCCCTCTTCCTCACCCTCTTCGTGATCATGGACCCGCCCGGCATCACGCCGATCTTCCTGGCGCTGACGGCGGGGCGCCCCGTCAAGACGCAGAAGCGCATGGCGTGGCAGGCGGCGACGGTCGCGTTCGGCGTGATCACCGTCTTCGGCATCTGCGGCCGGCAGATCCTCGACTATCTGCACATCACCACCCCGGCGCTGATGATCGCGGGTGGTCTGCTCCTGCTGCTGATCGCGCTGGACCTGCTGACGGGCAAGTCGGAGGAGCCGAAGCAGACCAAGGACGTCAACGTCGCGCTGGTGCCGCTGGGCATGCCGCTGCTGGCCGGCCCCGGTGCCATCGTCTCGGTGATCCTCGCGGTGCAGCGCGCCGAATCGTTCCAGCAGCAGGTCTCGGTGTGGTGCGCGATCGCGGCCATCCATGTGGTGCTGTGGTTCGTCATGCGCAACTCCCTGCTGATCATCCGTGTGATCAAGGACGGAGGCGTGGTGCTGGTGACGCGCCTCGCGGGCATGATGCTCTCCGCGCTGGCCGTGCAGCAGATCATCAACGGCATCACCCAGGTGATAGCCGACCGCTGAGCCGGGCGCCCGCGGACACCCCGCCGGGCGAACGCAGAACGCCCCCGTACGGACGGTCCGTACGGGGGCGTTCCGCACGTGGGAACGGTGAGGCGTTACCGGGCCGAGGAGTCGGCCGGGCGGATGTACAGGCGTTGGCCGGTCGAGGCGGCCTGCTGCACGATCCGGTTGACGGAGGCGGCGTCCACGACGGTGCTGTCAACGGCGGTGCCGTCGATGTCGTCCAGGCGCATGATTTCGAAGCGCACCAGCACTTCTCCCTTCGTCTGATCCTCCTGAGGAGAACTTTTATGAACAGTGGCCCGCGCGGCGACAGTGCGGCGCGTTTCCTACGTATCCAACGAGGAGACCCGGGCAAACATTCCCTACGCTAAAGAAATTGTTGATATGTCTAACTACTCCCCTGATGGGCTGCGCCGGATCGCCGCCGGCATCGAGCGCACCAACGAGCTGCTCACCCGCGTCCTGGCCGAGGTCGCCACCACCCCCGCCACCCACGCCGTCTTCGTGGACGCCGGCTACGTCTACGCCGCCGCCGGCCGGCTCGTCACCGGCACCGAGGACCGGCGGGCCTTCGAGCTCGACGCCGAGGGGCTGATCGAGGCCTTCATCGACAAGGCCCGCTCGATCTTCCCCGACAGCCGGCTGCTGCGCGTCTACTGGTACGACGGCGCCCGCCGCCGCATCCACACCACCGAGCAGCAGGGCATCGCCGAGCTCCCCGACGTCAAGGTCCGCCTCGGCAACCTCAACGCCAACAACCAGCAGAAGGGCGTCGACTCCCTCATCCGCACCGACCTGGAATCCCTCGCCCGCCACCGCGCCATCAGCGACGCGGTGCTCATCGGCGGCGACGAGGACCTCGTCTCCGCCGTCGAGGCCGCCCAGGGCTACGGCGCCCGCGTCCACCTGTGGGGCATCGAGGCCGCCGGCGGACGCAACCAGGCCGAGCCGCTGCTGTGGGAGGTCGACAGCCAGCGCACCTTCGACCTCGAGTTCTGCAAGCCGTACGTGAGCCGGCGCGCCCTCCCCGACCACGGCACCGGCCTCGCCGACGACCCGGCCGGCCGCCCGGCGGGCGCGGTGGCCGGGCCCGCGCCCTCCCGCGACGACGTCCGCTTCGTCGGCGCCCGGGTCGCCGCCCAGTGGCTGGGCCGGCGCGGCCGCGCCCCGCTCGCCGAGCTGCTGCCCGGTGACCCCTACCTCCCCGGCGCCGTCGACCAGGAGCTGCTGGTGGAGGCCGAGGCCCTGCTGGGCCTGTCCCTGCGCGGCCACGCCGACCTGCGCCGGGCCCTGCGGGACGGCTTCTGGGACCACCTGCGGGCGCAGTTCTGAGCGATCTGGCCCCGCCCCGCGCGCGCCGGAATGCGCGGGCGGGACACGAGTGGAACCCTGACAGGGTGATCCCGGTGCGGCATCCACACAGAGACGAGGCGATCCGCCATGTCGGCCACTGACCGCGTGGTGGGGCTGGGGCAGCCCTGCTGGGTGAGCCTGCTGACCTCCGACCTCGCCTCGGCACAGGGCTTCTACGGGGCGGTGCTGGGCTGGACCTTCCGCGGCACGTCCCTCGGCGAGGGCTTCGCCGTCGCGCTCGCCGACGGCAAACCCGTCGCCGGCCTCACCGACGTGGCCAACAGCATGGGCATGACCGGCACCTGGACCAGCTACTTCGCCGTCGGCGGCGCCGACGTGGTCGCCTCCCGCGTCCGGGAACGCGGTGGCACGGTCGCCGTGGGCCCGCTGTCCGTCGGCAGCGGCCGGGTCGTCCTGGCCGCCGACCCCGCGGGCGCCGCCTTCGGCTTCTGGGAGGGCGGCAACGTCCCCGACTGGGGCATCGGCAAGGGCGCCGCCCCCGCCTGGCTGGAGCTGCGCACCCGGGACGCCTTCGCCGCCGCCATGTTCTACGGCGAGATCTTCGAGTGGGCCGTCGACCGGCCCGACCGCTGCGAGGTCCGCTACGAGGACGACATGGTGACCGTCCGGGCCGGCGGCCACACCGTGGCCTGCATCCGCGGCGGGGCGGTCGAGGCCGCCCCCGACCCGCGCGTCCGGCCGCGCTGGCACGTCTACTTCCGTGTCGACGACGTCGAGAAGGCCGTGGAGTCGGCCCTCGGGGCCGGCGGCGCCGTCGTCGACGAACCCACCGGCTCCGGGGCAGGCCAGGAGGCCACGCTGCGCGACCGCGAGGGGGCCCTGTTCACGGTGACCTCGAAGGCGGGCTGCTAGGCGGCCCCCCCGGGCCGGATTAGGCCACGTCCCGTCGCGGCGCGGCGCCGTCCGTCGTGCGCCAGAAGCCCACCAGGGCCTCGGCCGTCTCGGCCGGCCGCTCGGCGTTGGGGGAGTGGCCCGCGCCCGACACGATCGTGCGGTGCGCCGCCAGCTCCCTCGCCATCGCCGTGATCCGCGGCACCGGCCAGGCGTAGTCCAGCACGCCCGACACGACGTGCTTGGGCAGCGGTACCGCCGCCAGCTCGGCGGTACGGTCCGGCTCCTCGATCAACTGGCGGCCGGTCGCGCGCAGTTGCTCCGGCACGGTCGTGCTCCACCGCCGGTGCAGGAACTCCGCCAGCTCCGGCGGCGTCCCGGCGCCCGCCGCCCCCTCGGCGCTCTCGAGGTCCCGTCGCTGCATCTCCTGCCACACCGTCTCCATGTCCACCACCCCCAGCGCCTGGATCAGCTCCCGGGTACGGGCCTGCTGGGTGGGGGAGATCGCGCCGGCACCGCTGCTCATGACGGTCAGCGAACGGAACGGCGACGCGTCGGCGAGCACGGCCGCGCGGGCGATGAGACCGCCGAGGGAATGCCCGAGCAGATGGACACCGGACCGGCCGTCCTCCGCGGCCACGGCCGCCGCCTGGGCCAGGACGTCCCGGGCCAACTCGTCCTGGGCGTACGCCGCCTCGTCCCGCGGCCCGGGCGTCTCGTGCTGCCCCCGCCCGTCCACGGCGACGGCCCGGTAGCCGGCGGCCGCCAGCGGCGCGAGGAGGGCGATGAAGTCCTCCTTGCTGCCGGTGAAGCCCGGCACGAGCAGAACGGTCCCGCGGCGCGTCGTCCCGGCTCCGGGACGCGCGTCGTGGACGGCGAACTCGCCGCGAGCGGTGGAGAGACGGTGCGCCGTGGCGCACGCGGGCAGGGTGAGGAACGGAGGCCGGCTCATGCCACGAGGCTAGCGCCGGAGAAACACGCCGGGGCGGGGGGGGGGGGGGGGGGGGGGGGGGGGGGGGGGGGGGGGGGGGGGGGGGGGGGGGCCTGCGAGGGGGGGTAGGGTATT
>NZ_JBWKFM010000033.1:43815-44139 GCF_056434285.1 Streptomyces sp. NPDC044063 | reverse complement strand
GACCCGAAGAAAAACCGCGTCGCTCTGTGTCCTCCCCCCCCCCCCCCCCCCCCGCCCCGGTGGTGACGAGCGTCAGACCTCTCAGGCCTGGGCGGCCTCGGTCTTCTTGACCGCGCGGGTGCGCTTCGGCTTCTCCGCGGCGGCCTCGGTCGCCTCGGGGGCGGCCGCGGCCTTCTTCGCCGTACGGGTCCGCTTCGGCTTCTCCTCCGCGGTCTCGGCGGCGACGGCCTTCTTCGCGGTCGTCCGGGTCCGCTTCGGCTTCTCGGCGACGACCTCGGTGGCGTCGGCGGCCGGGGCGGCCTCGGCCTTCTTCACCGTGCGGGT
>NZ_JBWKFM010000033.1:0-43718 GCF_056434285.1 Streptomyces sp. NPDC044063 | reverse complement strand
GGTGCGCTTGGGCTTGGCCTCGGTGGCCTCGACCGTGTCGACCACGGCCTCGGCCTTCTTGGCGGCGGCACGGGTGCGCTTCGGCTTCTCGGCGACGACCTCGGCGGCCTCGACCGTCTCGACGGCCGCGACGGCCTTCTTGGCGGTGCGGGTGCGCTTCGGCTTCTCGGCCACGGCGACGGCCTCGGTGGCGTCGGCGGCCGGGGCGGCCTCGGCCTTCTTCACCGTGCGGGTGCGCTTGGGCTTGGCCTCGGTGGCCTCGACCGTGTCGACCACGGCCTCGGCCTTCTTGGCGGCGGCACGGGTGCGCTTCGGCTTCTCGGCGACGGCCTCGGCGGCCTCGACCGTCTCGACGGCCGCGACGGCCTTCTTGGCGGCGGTACGGGTCCGCTTCGGCTTCTCGACGACCTCGGCGGCCTCCACCGTCTCGACCGCGGCGACGGCCTTCTTGGCGGCGGTGCGGGTGCGCTTCGGCTTCTCGGGCACGGCCTCGGCGGCCTCGGCGGCCTCGACCGTCTCGACGGCCGCGACGGCCTTCTTCGCCGCACGGGTCCGCTTGGGCTTCTCGACGACCTCGGCGGTCTCGACGGCCTCGACCGTGTCGACCACGGCCTCGGCCTTCTTCGCGGCCGGGCGACGCGTCCGCTTCGGCTTCTCCGCGACGGTCTCCACCGCTGCCACGACCTCGGCGGCCTCGGCGACCTCCACGGCCTCCACGACCGCGGCGGCCTCGACCGGCTTCCGCGCGGCCCGCGTGCGGGTGCGCTTCGGGCGGGCCGGGGCGGCCTCAGGCTCGACGGCCTGGGCGGGGGCCGGGACCTCCACGACGGGCGCGGGGGCCGGGGCCTCCGTCACCACGGGCGTGACCGGCGCGCCGACGGCGGCGACCGGGGCGGCGCCGGCACCACCGCGGGTGCGACGGCGGCGGCGCGGGCGGGACGGGGTGGCCGGGGCGCCGGACGGGTTCGCGGCCGTGGGCTCGGCCACGGGTGCGGCCGGGGCCGTCGCCGCGGCGGCCTGGTCGCCGAGCGGGGACCCACCGCGGGTGCGGCGGCGCTGGCGCGGCGTACGGGTGCGCTCCGGGCGCTCCTCCGCCTTCGGGCCGCGACCGCGGTCACGGTCACGGTCGCGGCGACCGCGGCCGCCCGGCTCGCCGAGGTCCTCGATCTCCTCGGCCGCGAGGCCGGCGAGGGTGCGCTCGGAGCGGGGCAGGATGCCCTTCGTGCCGGCGGGGATGCTCAGCGCCTCGTAGAGGTGCGGGGACGTGGAGTACGTCTCCTCCGGCTCGTCGAACGGCAGGTCCAGCGCCTTGTTGATGAGCTTCCAGCGCGGGATGTCGTCCCAGTCGACCAGCGTGACGGCCGTACCCGACTTGCCCGCGCGGCCGGTGCGGCCGATGCGGTGAAGGTAGGTCTTCTCGTCCTCGGGCGCCTGGTAGTTGATCACGTGGGTGACGTCGTCGACGTCGATGCCGCGCGCGGCGACGTCGGTGCAGACCAGGACGTCGACCTTGCCGTTGCGGAAGGCGCGCAGCGCCTGCTCGCGGGCGCCCTGGCCGAGGTCGCCGTGGACCGCGCCGGAGGCGAAGCCGCGGCGGGTGAGCTGCTCGGCGATGTCGGCGGCCGTCCGCTTGGTACGGCAGAAGATCATCGCGCGGTTGCGGCCCTCGGCCTGGAGGATGCGGGCGACCATCTCCGGCTTGTCCATGTTGTGGGCGCGGAAGACGTGCTGCGCGATGTTGGCGTGCGTCTGGCCCTCGTCGTCCGGCGAGGTGGCGCGGATGTGGGTGGGCTGGGACATGTAGCGCCGCGCGAGCGAGATGACCGCGCCCGGCATGGTGGCCGAGAAGAGCATGGTCTGCCGCCTGACCGGCAGCATGGTGATGATCCGCTCGACGTCGGGCAGGAAGCCCAGGTCGAGCATCTCGTCGGCCTCGTCGAGGACGAGGGCCTTGACGTGCGCCAGGCTGAGCTTCTTCTGGCCGGCCAGGTCGAGCAGACGGCCGGGCGTGCCGACGACGACGTCGACGCCCTTCTTGAGCGCCTCGACCTGGGGCTCGTAGGCGCGGCCGCCGTAGATGGCCTGGACGCGGACGTTGCGGACCTTGCCGGCGGTGAGCAGGTCGTTGGTGACCTGCTGGCAGAGCTCACGGGTGGGGACGACGACCAGGGCCTGCGGGGCGTCGGTCAGCTGCTCGGGCTTGGCCCGGCCCGCCTCCACGTCGGCGGGGACGACGACGCGCTCCAGGATGGGGAGGCCGAAGCCCAGGGTCTTGCCGGTGCCGGTCTTGGCCTGGCCGATGACGTCGGAGCCGGAGAGGGCGACCGGGAGCGTCATCTCCTGAATGGGGAACGGATTCACGATGCCGACGGCCTCGAGGGCCTCGGCGGTTTCGGACAGAATCCCGAGTTCGCGGAAAGTGGACAGAATCTTGCCTCTTCTGTGAGACGCGGCGCGGGGCGCACGAAGGGGGTCGTACGACTGCGATGTACTGACCGTGCCGGTGATGATTCCGGCCTGGGGGGCCGGGTGGCGCGGGACCACTGCCTTCGCTCGAGCACACGTGCCGCTGGCGGATCCCTCCAGGTGTGCGTACGTCTCGTACGTACCGCTGCGGAGGGCGGTCGGTTTTGTGGAAGCCGATCGGGCCACCGACCGGGCATCCGCTGGTGCTCCGGAGACGCGCCCCCAGAAGACTCAGCATGAGTTCGGCCCGTCGAATACTCGACTGGCCTATTACCACTGTACCCCGGAAAGGCGCATGTGTGTCCGGACGATGCCGTGTCCGGATCAGGATGAACTGTCTGACCAGGGGCTTCGCGGGGACTCGCGGCGGGCTATCGTTCGCTGCATGCAGACGCCCGACACGCCTGAGAACCCCACCGAGCCCACCGGCATCGCCGCCCAGGACTGGGCCCGGGCCTCCGCCGACCCGCAGTACCGCGCTGCCGTCGTGGACCTGCTCGGCGCCCTCGCCTACGGCGAGCTGGCCGCCTTCGAGCGGCTGGCGGAGGACGCCAAGCTGGCGCCCACCCTGGACGACAAGGCCGCCCTCGCCAAGATGGCCGCGGCGGAGTTCCAGCACTTCCAGCGGCTGCGGGACCGGCTGGAGGCCATCGACGTCCCGCCCACGGGGGCCATGGAGCCCTTCGCGGCCGGCGTGGACGAGTTCCACCGCCAGACCGCGCCGTCGGACTGGCTGGAGGGCCTGGTCAAGGCCTATGTGGGCGACTCCATCGCCAGTGACTTCTACCGCGAGGTGGCGGTCCGGCTGGACTCCGACACCCGTGCGCTGGTGCTGGCCGTGCTGGACGACACCGGGCACGCGACGTTCGCGGTCGAGAAGGTGCGCGCCGCGATCGAGGCCGAGCCCCGGGTGGGCGGCCGGCTCGCCCTGTGGGCGCGGCGGCTGATGGGCGAGGCGCTCTCGCAGGCGCAGCGCGTGGTCGCCGACCGGGACGCCCTGTCGACGATGCTGGTGGGCGGCGTGGCCGACGGCTTCGACCTGGCCGAGGTCGGGAAGATGTTCTCCCGGATCACCGAGGCGCACACCAAGCGGATGGCGGCGCTGGGCCTGGCGGCGTAACGCGGGTCGCGGCAGCGGCACGGACGGCACGGACGGCACGAAGGACAACGCGAACCACCGGATCCCGCCGGTCCCGCGGTCAGGCCGTGGCTGATCGGCGGGGCCGGCCCGCGGGGCGCAGCAGCAGGGAGAGCAGCGCGACGGCCACGCCCAGCGACGCGCCGAGGGTGGCCAGGGTGTGGCCCGGGCCCAGCACGGTGTGGGTGAGCAGGGCGCCGAAGAGCGCGGCGACCGGTCCGGTGGACAGCGTGAGGGTGCGGGAGCGGAACTGCCCGAAGCGGGCGGGAAGCCAGCGCAGGGCCGCGTAGGAGACGGCGAGGCCGATCAGGACCGAGCCGAGCGCTTCCCAGAGGATCATGCTCATTCCCTCCCGTGTGATGGCCGAGAAGCGGGTGCAAATCGGTCGTAGCGGTCCTACCCCGGGACCGTCCCGGGCAACCCTCGTGCCGGGGGCCCGGTGTGGCGTACGAACAACGGCGGGGCCCCGGTGAATTCCGTACCGGGGCCCCGCCGTTCATATCCGCTCATGTCCGCTCATGTTCGCGGGCGGCGGGTCACATCGCGCCGAAGCCGACCTTGCGGACGGTGGGCTCGCCGATCTCCACGTACGCCACGCGGTCGGCCGGCACGATGACCTTGCGGCCGCGGTCGTCCACCAGGGTCAGCAGCGGGTTCTTGCCCGCCAGCGCCTCGGACACCGAGCGCTCGACCTCCTCGGCAGCCATCCCGCTCTCCAGAACGATCTCGCGGGGCGCGTGCTGCACGCCGATCTTGACCTCCACGGCCTGTCCCTCCGAAGGTTGGGGTCCCCCTTGGCTGAGCCCAGGGGAGGGGTGCGCGGGTGATCCGCGCCGTACATTCCCCACATTAGCCCGGTGCGGGCGCCCGGCCGGGCCCGGTCCGCACGCTCGCAGCGAACACGCGAGGTCAGGGCTGCTCGTGCGCCACCTTGGGGAAGCCGGCGATGCCCCGCCAGGCCAGCGAGGTCAGCAGCTGGACCGCCGTCTCGCGCGGGACCGTGCTCTCGCTGGAGAGCCAGTAGCGGGCCACGACCTGCGAGACCCCGCCGAGGCCCACGGCCAGCAGCATGGCCTCGTCCTTCGACAGGCCGGTGTCCTCGGCGACCACGTCGCTGATCGCCTCGGCGCACTCCAGCGACACCCGCTCGACGCGCTCGCGCACGGCCGGCTCGTTGGTCAGGTCGGACTCGAAGACCAGGCGGAAGGCGCCGCCCTCGTCCTCGACGTACGCGAAGTAGGCGTCCATCGTGGCCGCCACGCGCAGCTTGTTCTCGGAGGTGGAGGCCAGCGCCGTGCGGACCGCCTGGAGGAGGTTCTCGCAGTGCTGGTCCAGCAGGGCCAGATAGAGATCCAGCTTGCCGGGGAAGTGCTGGTAGAGGACCGGCTTGCTGACCCCCGCGCGCTCGGCGATGTCGTCCATCGCCGCCGCGTGGTAGCCCTGCGCCACGAAGACCTCCTGCGCGGCGCCCAGCAGCTGGTTGCGTCGGGCTCGGCGCGGCAGGCGCGTGCCTCGCGGGCGCGCCTCGGTCTGCTCGATGGCTGTCACGCCGCCTCCCATGATCGTTCCAAGCACGGTGTGCACCGCGCCCGCCATCGTACTTTTGGGTAACCGGGCCGTGCGTGGTCGGAGCGGAGAATTTCACGGACCGGACGCTGTGGGAAGCCGACAAAGTCGACAAGCGGTACACGCCGCCCGTTCGCCCCCGTCCGTAGTGGCCGGTTCGCGGCTAGCGGTAGTCGTCCTCGTCGAGCTCCACCACGCGGGCCTGCTCGGCGATGTCCGCCTCGTTGGCCAGGTCCAGGTCGCCGGCCGTCGGCGCCTCGTCGCGCTGCGGGGCCAGGTCGGTGTGCTGTTCCGCGGCGTCCGCCTCCGGGGTCTCGGGGTCGGCGGTGATCACGTCGGCTTCCGCGACGTCCTCGTCCTCGAAGGTGTCCGGGTCGGTCGGGTCGACAGGCATGCGGGATTCCCTCCGGCATCCAGGATGAGCGCCCTCGTACTCCTTGGTACGAGCGTAGGAGACACGGACGCGCGCCGCCAGGCGATCTGTGACCGCCGCCACAAGGGTCCCGGCGTGATCGTCTCGTAACATTGCCCGCATGTCTTCGACCGAGTCGCCGGACTCCCGTGCCGTACCGGTGGTGCCGCCCGCGCGGTCCTCGCAGGTCAGCCCGGGCGAGGAGGTGCGCACCGTGGCCCTTCCCGGGGCGACGATCACCGTGCGCTCCCGGCCGCCCGCCCGTGCGGGCCTGCCGCCCGCGCTCTACGTCCACGGACTCGGCGGCTCCTCGCAGAACTGGTCCGCGCTGATGGAACGGCTCGCGGACACCGTCGACGGCGAGGCCCTCGACCTGCCCGGCTTCGGCGACGCGCCGCCCCCGAGGGACGGCGACTACTCCATCACCGGGTACGCGCGCGTCGTCATCCGCCACCTGGACGCCTCCGCGCGCGGCCCCGTCCACCTCGTCGGCAACTCCATGGGCGGCGCCGTCGCCACCCGCGTCGCCGCCGTCCGGCCCGACCTGGTCCGTACCCTCACGCTCGTCTCGCCCGCCCTGCCCGAGCTGCGGCCCCAGCGGTCCGCGGTGCCCACCGGGCTGCTCGCCGTGCCCGGCGTCGTCTCGCTCTTCGCCCGGATGACGAAGGACTGGAGCCCCGAGCGGCGCACCCGCGAGGTGCTCTCCCTCTGCTACGGCGACCCCTCCCGGGTGACGCCCGAGGGATTCGCCCTGGCCGTGACCGAGTACGAGCGCCGGCTGGAGCTCCCCTGGTTCTGGGAGGTCATGGCCCGTTCGGCCCGCGGCATCGTCGACTCCTACACGCTCGGCGGACAGCATTCGCTGTGGCGTCAGGCGGAGAAGGTCCTTGCCCCTACCCTGCTGGTGTACGGAGTGCGCGACCAACTCGTCTCCATCCGCATGGCCCGCCGCGCGAGCAAGGCGTTCCGCGACTCGCGGCTGCTGACGCTCCTGGATGCGGGTCATGTCGCGATGATGGAGGACCCGGACGCGGTGGCCCGCGCCTTCCGGGACCTGCTCGCGGACACCGCCACGACATCTGAACGGAGCGCCCCGCCCCGTGGGTAAACACAGCGCACGCGCCGACCGGCCCCGCCAGGGCTCCGCGGCGGAACCCGGCCGCCGCGACCCGGACGACCGGCCGCCGGCCGACCCCGGCCCCGGCGCGCCGCCGCCGGTGCCAGGACCCGGCCCGGGGCGCAGGCGCGGAGCGGTCTCGGGCGACGACGCCGAGCTGCTCGCCGCGGAGTTCGACGCGGGCTTCGGCCCCGACTACGACGCGGGCTTCAGCGCCGGCCTGCGCACCGGCCCGGGCCCGGACGCCGCCGGACGCGAGCCGGCCGCCGGCTGGGGCGTCATCGGCGCCCAGCGCGCCCAGGGCGCCGAGGCCCCGCAGGCCCCGGCCGGCGCCACCCGCCGCACCACCGGCTACGGCCCCGGCCTCGCCACCCCCCGCCCCCGGCGGGCCGCGCCGGACCGGGCGGACGAGCGCCCGCGCCGCCGCGCCGCCGCGCCCCGGGCCGCCGGCGCCCCGCGCGGGCAGGGCCGGACCGTCGCCCGGACGGTGACGGGCGTGGCCGCCGCCGTGGTGACCGCCGTGCTGGCGATCACGGTCGCGGCACAGGTGGACGACACCACCGAGGACACGGCGCAGGCCCGCTCCCTGGACGTCGGCAAGCGCCGGGGCCCGGACGCCGCCTCCCGCTCCGACAGCAGGCCCACCCCCAACGGCGGTGCCGCGGCACCCGCCACGTACGAGCAGCGGATGGAGCACGCCTACCCGCTGGACGCCAAGGCGGGGGCCTCGGGTGAATTCCAGACCATCGAGGGCAACGACAAGGCCCCTGGAAAGGGTGAAGTCCTGCGGTACCGCATTGACGTGGAGAAGGGGCTGCCGCTGGACGGCGCCCTCTTCGCCACCGCCGTGCACCGCACCCTCAACGACGACCGCAGCTGGGGCCACGGCGGCACCCGTACGTTCGAACGTGTCTCCTCCGGCAAGGCCGACTTCGTGGTCACCCTGGCCAGCCCGCGCACCACGGCCACCTGGTGCGCCAAGTCGGGGCTCGACACCACGGAGGACAACGTCTCCTGCGACTCGGCGGCGACCGACCGGGTGATGATCAACGCCTACCGGTGGGCGCAGGGCTCGCAGACCTACGGCGGGCAGATGTACCTCTACCGGCAGATGCTCATCAACCACGAGGTCGGCCACCGGCTCGGCCACGACCACGAGACCTGCACGAAGGACGGCGCGCCGGCCCCCGTGATGATGCAGCAGACCAAGTTCCTGACCTCGGAGGACGGCAAGACCTGCAAGGCCAATCCCTGGCCCCACCCGGGGGAGTAGGCCGGGGAGCAATCTCGTTTTGTGAGACGATTCGTCTCTCGATGTGAGACATCTTTGCCACGTGCCGAAAATTCGTTCAGTCTTCTGCGCATGTCGCACCGCCACGCCTCCGAGAACGCCGGCTTCCAGCTGGCGCTGATCGGCGTGGCCGCTCACGCCGTCGCCGACATCCACTGTCGCTGAGAAGCACTCCCCTTCCGGCGTTCCCCTTCACACGCGTCCGCGTGTTCCGCGCTCTCGCGCCCGCCGGAAGGCGGTCCGCGACGCCGTGTCCCCTCGACGCTCCTTCCGGCCGCCTTTCCGCGGGTGCTCCGCGCCCCCTCCCCCTCGCTTCCGCGAAAGGCTGTTCCTGTCATGCGTCAAATGTCCGTCATATCCCGTCGGGTGGCCGCTGCCGCCGTCAGTGTGGTCCTGGCCGGCGGCGCGGCGGCGTGCGGTCCCAAGGAGAGCGGCGGTGCCGGGGGCGGCGGCGCGGACGGCAAGCCCGCCAAGGGCGGCACGCTCACGGTCCTCAACCGGGCGCCCCAGAAGCAGTTCGACCCCGCCCGCCTCTACACCTCCGGCGGCGGCAACGTCCCCTCGCTCGTCTACCGCACCCTCACCACCCGTCACCGTGAGAACGGCGCCGAGGGCACCAAGGTCGTCCCCGACCTGGCCACCGGCACCGGCACACCCAGCGACGACGCCAAGACCTGGACGTACAAGCTCAAGGACGGGCTGAAGTACGAGGACGGCACGCCCATCACCGCCGCCGACATCAAGTACGGCGTCGAGCGCTCCTTCGCCGCCGAACTCTCCGGCGGCGCCCCCTACCTGCGCGACTGGCTGATCGGCGGCGACACCTACCAGGGTCCGTACAAGGAGAAGAAGGGTCTCGACTCCATCGAGACGCCCGACGAGAAGACCATCGTCTTCAAGCTGAAGAAGTCCGAGGGCGACTTCCCCTATTTCGCCACCTCCACCCAGTTCGCCCCCGTGCCCAAGGCCAAGGACACCGGCGCCCGGTACGCCGAGCACCCGGTCTCGTCCGGCCCGTACAAGGTCGTCAAGAACGTGGGCGACGGCGAGCAGATGACGCTGGAGCGCAACCCCCACTGGTCCGAGGAGACCGACAAGGAGCGGCACGCCTACCCCGACCGGATCGAGGTGAGGTCCGGCCTGTCCTCCGCGGTCATCAACCAGCGCCTGTCGACCGGCTCCGGCGCCGACGCGGCCGCCGTCACCACCGACACCAACCTGGGCCCCGCCGAGCTCGCGCAGGTCACCGGCGACAAGAAGCTCGCCGACCGGGTCGGCACCGGCCACTTCGGCCAGACCAGCTACCTGGCGTTCAACCCCTCGGTCAAGCCGTTCGACGACCCGAAGGTCCGCCAGGCGATCTCGTACGCCGTCAACCGCACCAGCGTCGTCAACGCCGCCGGCGGCTCCTCGCTCGCCGAGCCCGCGACGACCTTCCTGCCGAACCAGAAGCCCCTCGGGTACACGCCCTACGACCACTTCCCGGCGGGCGCCAAGGGCGACGCGGCCAAGGCCAAGGAGCTGCTGAAGGAGGCCGGCCACGAGGACGGCCTGGAGATCACCCTCACCCATTCCACCGCCCAGAACTTCGAGACCAGCCCGGAGATCGCGACCGCCCTCCAGGCCGCCCTCAAGGAGGCCGGGATCACGGTGAAGCTGGAGGGCCTGGAGGACAACGACTACGACGAGAGGATCCACAGCTTCGAGAAGCAGCCGGGCCTCTTCATCGCCCACTGGGGTGCCGACTGGCCCTCCGGCGGTCCGTTCCTCGCTCCCGTCTTCGACGGCCGTCAGATCGTCAAGGACGGCGCCAACTTCAACACCGCGCGCCTCGACGACCCGAAGGTCAACGACGAGATCGACGAGATCAACAAGATCACCGACCATGACGCGGCCGCCGCGCGCTGGGGTGCCCTCGACAAGAAGATCGGTGAGCAGGCCCTGACCGTTCCCCTCTTCCACCCCGTCTACAAGCGGCTGTTCGGCAAGGACGTCAAGAACGTCGTCATCAGCGACTGGACCGGCGTCCTCGACATCTCGCAGGTCGCGGTCAAGTGACGACCACCATCGCCACCCAGGAACCGGAGGCGGGAGCCGCTCCCGCCTCCGGCGCCCGGCAGGTCTGGCGGCGGCTGCGCGCCCGCAGGGCCGCGCTCGCCGCCGCCGCCGTGCTGGGCCTGCTCGTCCTGCTCGCCCTCCTCGCGCCGCTGCTGACCGCGCTGGAGGGCCAGGACCCCACCACGTACCACGACGCCCTCGTCGACTCGGCGCGCGGCGGCGTGCCCTTCGGCGACCTCGGCGGCATCAGCGCCGACCACTGGCTGGGCGTCGAACCCGGCACCGGCCGCGACCTGTTCGCCCGCCTCCTCTACGGGGCCCGCGTCTCGCTGCTCGTCGCCCTCGGCGCCACCCTCGTCCAGGTGCTCGTCGGCGTCGCCGTGGGCCTGGCCGCCGCGCTCGGCAACCGTCTCGTCGAGAGCGTCCTGACGCACCTCACCGACGTCATGGTCGCCATGCCGCTGCTGGTCTTCGCCATCGCCCTGATGGCCGTCGTCCCCGCCGACTTCCCGCGCCCGGTGCTGCTCGTCATCGCCATCGGACTGCTGCAGTTCGGCGGCATGGCCCGGCTCGTCCGCGCCCAGACCCTGGGCCTGGCCAAGCTCGACTTCGTCGCCGCCGCCCGGCTCACCGGAGCCTCCACCCGGCGGATCGCCCGGCGCGAGCTGCTGCCCTCCCTGGCCGCCCCCGTCATCACCTACGCGGCGGTCCTGCTGCCCACCAACATCGTGCTCGAGGCGAGCATGTCCTTCCTGGGAGTCGGCGTGAAGCCCCCCACCCCCTCCTGGGGCCACATGCTCTCGTCGGCCACCACCTGGTTCCGCGCCGACCCCGTGTACGTGGTGCTGCCGGCGCTCATGCTCTTCGTCACCACCCTCTCCTTCACCGTCCTCGGCGACGGGGTGCGCGCGGCGCTCGACCCGCGCCAGGCCTCCCGGCTGGGCGTCGGCCGCCCCCGGCGCACGGCGCGCGGCAAGAGCGCGGAGGACGCCGCATGACCGGATACCTCCTGCGACGCGCCGCCGGCGCGCTCGCCGTCGTCCTCGTCCTGTCCGCCGTCGTCTACGCGACCTTCTACATCGCCCCCGGCGACCCCGCCCGGCTGGCCTGCGGCCCGCGCTGCAACCCCGAGCAGATCGCCCAGGTCCGCGACCAGCTCTCCCTGAACGACCCGGTGTACACCCAGTACTGGCACTTCCTGCAGAGCCTGGTCACCGGCCACGACTACTCCACCGGCGCCGGCGTGCTGCACTGCGACGCCCCCTGCTTCGGCCTGTCGTACCAGAACAACCAGCAGGTCACCGACATGCTCGTCGAGCGGCTGCCCGCCACCGCCTCGCTCGCGGTCGGCGCCATGGTCGTCAGCCTGCTGCTGGGCACGGCCACCGGGCTGCTGTCCGCCGCGCGCCGCGGCGGCGTCACCGAGCGGGTGCTCACCTGGTTCACCCTCGCCGGCACCGCCACCCCCGTCTTCATCAGCGGCCTCGTCCTGCTGATGGTGTTCTGCGCCTACCTCGCCTGGCTGCCGTTCCCCTCCTATGTGCCGCTCACCGACGACCCCGAGCAGTGGGCCTGGAACATGCTGCTGCCCTGGGCCGCGCTCGGGCTGCTGGAGTCGGCGAAGTACGCCCGCCTCATCCGCGGCTCCCTGCTGGAGACGCTGGCCGAGGACCACATCCGCACCTTCCGCGCGTACGGCGTGGGCGAGCGCTCCCTCCTCGGCCGGCACGCCCTGCGCGGCGCCGTCGCGCCCGTCATCGCGCTGTCGGCGGCCGACTTCGGGTCGATGTTCGGCGGCGCGGTCCTCACCGAGATGATGTTCGGCCTGCCCGGGATCGGGCAGCTGCTGGTGCACGCCACCACGAGCCTCGACCTCCCCGTGGTCGTCGCCGTCGTGATGATCACCGGCACCGCCGTCGTCGTCGCCAACATCGTGGCGGACGTGCTCTACGCCGCCGCGGACCGAAGGGTGGCCCTGCGATGACCGCGCCCCTGATGACCGAGCCCCTGGTGGCCGTCTCCGGCCTGACCGTCTCCTTCCCCGCCCGCCCCGGCACCGCCGCCGGTCCCGTCCGCGCGGTGGACGGGCTCTCCTTCGAGCTCGCCCCCGGCGCGGCCCTCGGCATCGTCGGCGAGTCCGGCTCCGGCAAGTCCACCGCCGCCTACGCCCTGCTCGGCCTGCACCGCGGCACCGGCGCCCGGGTCACCGGCTCGGTCACCGTCGCCGGCCACGACGTGGAGGCCGCCGACGACGCGGCCCTGCGCCGGCTGCGCGGCGGCGTGGCGGCCATGGTCTTCCAGGACCCGCTCTCCTCCCTCGACCCCTACCAGGCCGTCGGCGACCAGATCGCCGAGGTCCACCGCGTCCACCACCCGGACGCCTCCCGCCGGGCCGCCCGCGCCCGCGCCACCGAGGTCCTCGACCGGGTGGGCATCCCCGACGCCGCCCGCCGCGCCCGCTTCCGGCCGCACGAGTTCAGCGGCGGCATGCGCCAGCGCGCCCTCATCGCCATGGCCCTGGCCTGCGACCCCCGGCTGCTCGTCGCCGACGAACCCACCACGGCGCTCGACGTCACCGTCCAGGAGCAGATCCTCGGCCTCCTGCGCGAGCTGCGCGAGGAGACCGGCATGGGCCTGATCCTCGTCACCCACGACCTCGGCGTCGCCTCCGGCAGCGTCGACGACCTGCTGGTGATGAAGGACGGCCGGGCCGTCGAGCACGGCCCGCCGCCCCGTGTGCTCGGCACCCCGCGCGAGCCCTACACCCGCGCCCTGCTCGCCGCCGTCCCCCGCGTCGAGGTCCGCCGCGAGGCCCCGGCGGCGCCGGCCGGCGAGCGCCCCGTGCTGCTGGAGGCCACCGGCCTCACCCGGCGCTTCGGCCGCGGCGCCCGCGCCGTCGACGCCGTGGGCGACGTGTCGCTGACCGTCCGGGCCGGCGAGACCGTCGGCGTCGTCGGCGAGTCCGGCAGCGGCAAGACCACCCTCGGCCGGATGCTGGTCCGCCTCCTCGAACCCACCGCCGGCGAACTGCGCTACCTCGGCCGCGACATCGGCCGCGCGAGCGAGCGCGACCTGCGCCCCTTCCGCAGCGAGCTCCAGATGGTCTTCCAGGACCCCGTCTCCTCGCTCAACCCCCGGCGCAGCGTCGGCGAGTCCATCGCCGACCCGCTGCGGGCCGCCGGGAAGCTCGACGAGGCCCGGATCACCGCCCGGGTGCGCGAGCTCCTGGAGCGCGTGGGCCTCGACGCCGCGGCCTACCACCGCTACCCCCACGAGTTCAGCGGTGGCCAGCGCCAGCGCGTCGGCATCGCCCGCGCGCTGGCCCCCGAGCCGCGCGTCGTGGTCTGCGACGAGCCCGTCTCCGCGCTCGACGTCACCACCCAGGCCCAGGTCGTCGGCCTGCTGGGCGAGCTCCAGCGCGACCTCGGCCTGGCCCTGGTCTTCATCGCCCACGACCTCGCCGTCGTCCGCCAGGTCAGCGACCGGCTCGTGGTGATGCGCGGCGGCCGGATCGTCGAGGAGGGCCCGGCCGACGAGGTCTACGAGAACCCCCGGCACGCCTACACCCGCGGCCTGCTCGCGGCCGTCCCGAGGATCGAACCGGCGGAAGCCGCTGCATAGCGCGAGACAACGGCCCATCTGCGGGAAAGTCACTCCTGTTCACCCCTTCCGGTGGCGCGACGGACAACCGTCCGCCGCGCCACCGGGAAGCGCGCATAGCGTGCTCCCCGCTGCCGCAACGGCGGCTGCCGACAAGGGAGAACGGGGGTGCGTTCGTGCGTGTGGGACTGCTTTCCGAGGGCGGGTATCCGTACGCCGCCGGCGAGGGCGGGGAGTGGTGCGACCGGCTGGTGCGCGGACTCGGCCAGCACGACTTCGAGCTCTACGCCCTGAGCCGCAGCGCCCGCCAGGAGGACAGCGGTTGGCACGCGCTGCCCGGCAACGTCCGGCGCGTCCGGGCGGCCCCGCTGTGGGGCGGCCCCGCGCCCGGCACCGCCGGCAGCGCCTGCGGCCCGTACGGCCGTGAGCAGCGCCGCCGGTTCGCCGCGCACTTCGGGGACCTCGCCGCCGCCATCACCCTCCCCGGCGATCAGGCGTACCGTTTCGCCGACGGCCTTCACGGACTCGCCGACCTCGCCCGCGACGAGGGCGGCCTCGCCGCGGCCCTCCGCTCCGAACTCGCCCTGCGCGCCCTGGAGACCGCCTGCCGCGCCCCCGGCGCCCACCCCGCCGCCTACGGCACCAAGGTCACCGACCTCCTCGTCGTCTCCGGCTTCCTGGAACGGGCCCTGCGCCCGCTCTCGCTCGACTGGTACGGCAGCGCCGACGGCGACCGCGGCCTCGCCGCCGTCGACCTCTGCCACGCCACCTCCGCCGGCCCCGCCGCCCTCCCGGGACTCCTGGCCAAACGCTTCTTCGGTACCCCCCTGCTCGTCACCGAGTACGAGGTCCACCTCCGGGCCCACCACCTCGCCGACCCGGGCGACCACTCCCCGTCCGTCCGTACCCTCCTCGCGGCCTTCCACCGCCTCCTCGCCGCGCAGGTCTACGCCGAGGCCGCCCTCGTCACCGCCGGCCACGGCCGGGCCCGCCGCTGGCAGGAGCGCTGCGGTGCCGACCGCGCCCGGCTGCGCACCGTCCCCCCCGGCCTGGACGCCAGCCTCTACGAGGCCGTCGGCGAGGGCGACCTCGGCCCCGACGCGCCCGCCGGCGGACCCGCCCTGGTCTGGGCCGGCGGCGCGACCGAACCCCGCCTCTGGGAGGCCCTCGCCACCCTGCGCGTCGCCGAACCCGGCGTACGGCTCCGCGTCGTCGGCGCCCCGCCGGAGACCGGCACCGTCCCCGACGGCGTCACCTACGGCCCCGCCGCCGGCCCCGAGGACTACGCCGCCGGCGACGTCGTCGTCCTCGCCGGCACCGCCGACGGCTTCCCCGTCGCCCTCGCCGAGGCCATGTTCTGCGGCCGCGCCACCGTCTCCCCGGACACCGGCGCCGTCCGCGAGGTCATCGGCGGCACCGGCCTCCTCGTCCCCCCGGAGGACGCCCGGGCCCTCGCCGAGGCCTGCCTCGCCCTGCTCCGCGACCCCGGACGCCGCACCCGGCTCGGCGCCGCCGCCCGCGCCCGCGCCCTCGAACTCTTCACCGTCGAGCAGAACGTCTCCGCCTTCGGCGCCCTCTACCTCGAAGTCCTCTCCCGCACCCCCGTCCAGCACGCGGCCCCGGACCCGGCCGTCCCCTTCTCCCACGCCGCCGGCTCCCGCACCCCGCTCACCGTCTCCCCCCGCTCCGCCTCGCCCACCTGGGCGGGCCGCCCATGACCACACCGCTGCGGCACGAGGACGCCGCGCCCCACCCCCTCGGCATAGCCGAGGAGACGGCCGGCGCCCCACCGGAGGCCGGCCCCGGCACCGGGGAGAGGCCGCCCGCCGACCCCGTCAAGGCGCTCCTGCGCCGTCACCACGCCCTGTGCGCCGGCGCCGTCGACCCCCTGGGGATCGCCGCCGGACTCGAGGCCCACGGCGTCGGCGACCGGGAGGCCGCCGCCTGCCGGCACCGCGACGTCTTCTCCCTCGCCGAGGAACTCCACGCCCGCGCCGAACGCGAGGAGGAGACCCCGCCGGGTGGCCCGCACGCCCATGCGGACGCGTCCCCGTCCGGCGACGCGTCCTGCGCCGTGCTGCGCGCCGGCTGGGGCACCACCGGCGCGCTCGCCTGGCTCTGGCTCGCCGCCTACGGCCTCGTCGGCGACTGCCTGGTCGTCCTGCTGCTGCACGGCCGCCGCGGCCTGCCCGGCCACGCCCCGGCCCCCGCGGCGCTGGCCGCCGCAGCGCCCACCGCGCTCGCCCTGGCCTGCGCGGTCGCCCCCGCCGCCTGGTGTGCCCACTGGTTCGCCGGCCGGGCCCGCCGGGTCCTCGCCGCCAGCCGGGGACTGGCCGAGTTCGGCAGGAGGGTACGGCCCGCCCTGCTCGCCGCCGTCGTCCTCTTCACCGGCGCCCTGCTCGCCTTCCTCTGGCCCGCCCGCACCGCCCTGCCCGCGGGGCCCGCCGACCCCACCCCGCCGCTCCTCGCCTACACCGCCGTCGCCGCGCTCGGCGCCCTCTTCTTCCTCGCCCGGCTGCTCGCCGCGCACGGCCTCGCCCGCCCCGCCCGGGCCGCCGCCCTCGCCGCCGCCGTCGCCGAGGCGGCGGCCCTCGCCACCCTGCTCGCCGCCCGGCTGCCCGGCTGCGAGGCCCTGCGCCGGCCCGTCGGCTGGGCCGCCGACACCTACGGGCCCACCGCCATATCCCTGGTCGCCTGCGCCCTGCCCGCCCTCGCCCTGCTGGCCCACGCCTTCCCCGCCCTGTCCCGGGCCTCGGTCCACGGACGCGGGGACCACCCGCACGTGCTCACTCCCGCCACCCCGTCATGAGGAGACCAAGGAAGATGACCGTTCACCCCCGCAGCACCACCGGGCGAGAGCGAGGGCACGACCGATGAGGGTCCTGCTGCTCGGCGCCAACGGCTACCTGGGCCGCTTCGTGGCCGACCGGCTGCTCGCCGACCCCGCCGTCCAGCTCACCGCGCTCGGCCGCGGCGACGACGCGGACGTCCGCTTCGACCTGGCCACCGGCAGCCCCGGCGCGCTCACCCGCTTCCTCAACGCCGTCCACCCCGGCGTCGTCATCAACTGCGCCGGCGCCACCCGCGGCGGCGCCCGCGACCTGACCCGCCACAACACCGTGGCCGTCGCCACCGTCTGCGAGTCCCTGCGCCGCAGCGGCTGCGGGGCCCGCCTGGTCCAGGTCGGCTGCTCCTCCGAGTACGGCCCCTCCCAGCCCGGCTCCTCCACCGCCGAGGACGCGGTGCCCCGCCCCGGCGGCCCGTACGGCGTCAGCAAGCTCGCCGCCACCGAGCTCGTGCTCGGCTCCGGCCTCGACGCCATCGTGCTGCGCGTCTTCTCCCCGGTCGGCCCCGGCACCCCGGCCGGCTCCCCGCTGGGCCGGCTCGCCGAGGCCATGCGCCGGGCCATGCAGAGCGGCGACAACGAACTCAAGCTCACCGGGCTCGGCGTCCAGCGCGACTTCGTCGACGTCCGCGACATCGCCCGCGCCGTCCACGCCGCCTCCCTGTCCGCGGCGCAGGGCGCCGTCAACATCGGCACCGGCCGGGCCGTCCGGCTCCGCGACGCCGCGACCCTGCTGGCCCGCGTCGCCGGCTTCGGCGGAGCCCTCCACGAGCTCGACGACCCCCACCTGGGCTCCCCGCCCGCCTACCCCTACCCCGACGGCTGCGGCAGCTGGCAGCAGGCCGACGTGCGCACCGCCCGCGACCGGCTCGGCTGGCGGCCCCGCATCGGCCTGGAGGAGTCCCTCGCCGACATCTGGATGGAGGCCGCGTGTCGTATCTGATCTCCCCGGGCCACCGACGGGCCCTGTCCGCCCGCAAGGCCCCCCTCCGGCTCGCCGTCCCCGGCTTCGCCCACCCCCTGGTCGCCCCCGTCGAGTGGGGCGGCCTCCAGCGCGCCGGCCTGCCGCTGGACTGGGTGGTCCTCGGCGGCAGCTCGCTGCGCGAGTCCGGCGGGATCACCGGCGGCCCGGGCAGCCGCCAGGACCCGTACTGGCTCTCCGCCGTCGTCCCCCTGCGCACCGCCGGCGTCCGCGTCCTCGGCCACCTGGACGCCGGCTTCGGCTCCCGGCCCTTCGGCGAACTGGTCTCCGACGCGCAGCGCTACCTCAACTGGTACCGCGTCGACGGCTTCGCCCTCGGCCGCTGCCCGTCCGACGCCGCCTCCCTCCCGGAGGTCCGGCGCGTGATCGGCGCCCTGCGCACCCTCCTGACCCGGGCCCGCATCGTGCTCGTGCACGGCGGGCCGCCCGCGCCCGGCTACGCCGCCCTCGCCGACCAGCTGGTGACCTTCTCCGGCCCCTGGTCGCGCTACCGCTGGTCCCAGGCCGCCGAGTGGACCGCCGAGCACCCGCCCGAGCGCTTCTGCCACCTGGTCCACGGCGTGCCGCGCTCCCACCTGGACGAGGCGCTGCGCATCGCCCGCTGGCAGGGCGCCGGGACGATCTACTTCACCGACCGCACCGACCACGACCAGCTCGATCCCTGGGAGTCCCTGCCCGGCTACTGGGACGAGATCATCTCGCGCATCGGACCGGGTGTCTCGGAATGAGACGGGGCGTGGCAGTGTTACGGGGGAAACGACCGTACTGACATACCGACCTACGGAGTCCCCGTGTCGCTGCCACCCCTGGTCGAGCCGGCATCCGAGCTCACCGTCGACGAGGTTCGCAGGTACTCCCGCCACCTGATCATCCCGGACGTGGGGATGGACGGGCAGAAGCGGCTGAAGAACGCCAAGGTGCTCTGCGTGGGCGCGGGCGGCCTGGGTTCGCCCGCCCTGATGTACCTCGCCGCGGCCGGTGTGGGGACCCTCGGCATCGTGGAGTTCGACGAGGTCGACGAGTCGAACCTCCAGCGGCAGATCATCCACAGCCAGTCCGACATCGGCCGGTCGAAGGCCGCGTCCGCCCGTGACACCGTGCTCGGCATCAACCCGTACGTGAACGTCGTTCTCCACGAGGGCCGGCTGGAAGCCGACAACGTCATGGAGATCTTCGCCCAGTACGACCTGATCGTGGACGGGACGGACAACTTCGCCACCCGCTACCTGGTCAACGACGCCTGCGTGCTGCTCGGCAAGCCGTACGTCTGGGGCTCGATCTACCGCTTCGACGGCCAGGCGTCCGTCTTCTGGAGCGAGCACGGCCCCTGCTACCGCTGCCTGTACCCCGAGCCCCCGCCGCCCGGCATGGTCCCCTCGTGCGCCGAGGGCGGCGTCCTGGGCGTGCTGTGCGCCTCGATCGGCTCGATCCAGGTCAACGAGGCCATCAAGCTGCTGGCAGGCATCGGCGACCCGCTGGTCGGCCGGCTGATGATCTACGACGCCCTGGAGATGACCTACCGTCAGGTCAAGGTCCGCAAGGACCCCGGCTGCGCGGTCTGCGGCGAGAACCCCACCGTCACCGAGCTCATCGACTACGAGGCATTCTGCGGCGTCGTCTCCGAGGAGGCCCAGGAGGCGGCGGCCGGCTCCACGATCACTCCCAAGCAGCTCAAGGAGTGGATCGACGACGGCGAGAACATCGACATCATCGACGTCCGCGAGCCCAACGAGTACGAGATCGTCTCGATCCCGGGCGCCCGGCTGATCCCCAAGAACGAGTTCCTCATGGGCACCGCCCTCCAGGGGCTCCCGCAGGACAAGCGGATCGTCCTCCACTGCAAGACGGGCGTCCGCTCGGCGGAGGTGCTGGCCGTGCTGAAGTCGGCCGGCTTCTCCGACGCGGTGCACGTGGGCGGCGGCGTGATCGGCTGGGTCCACCAGATCGAGCCGCAGAAGCCGGTCTACTGACCGTACGCGCTCCTCGGCGCCCCCGCCCGTGCCCGGGTGGGGGCGCCGGCGCGTCTCAGGAGCAGGTCGTGCCGTCCCGGGGGACCCTGTCCTCCAGGAAGCGCGCGTTCACGGCCTTCGTCGCGCACGCGTTCACCCCGTACGTGCCGTGGCCCTCGCCCCGGACCGTCAGCCGGACACCCACGCCGGAGCCGAGCTCCCGGGCCATCCGGTCGGCGCCGGCCACCGGCGTCGCCGGGTCGCCCGTATTGCCGACCACCACGATCGGGGCCGCGTCCCGCGCGCTCACCTGGGGCGTCGTCCACCGGCCCTTGACCGGCCAGTCCGTGCACGACAGCAGTGACCACGCGGCGGACTCGCCGAAGACGGGGGAGGCCGCCCGGAACTCCGGCAGCCGCCGCCGGACGTCGTCCACGGTGTAGCGCTGCTCGGCGTCGGCGCACGAGATGGCCCGGTTGGCGGCCTGGAGGTTGCTGTACCGGCCGTCGGGGGAGCGGCCGCTGAGCGAGTCGAAGAGCAGCAGCAGCGTGTTGCCCGTGCGCCGGTCGACGGCCTCCCGCAGGCCGGCCGTCAGGTACTTCCAGGTCTCCTTGGAGTAGAGGGCGGCCGCGATGCCGTTGACCGCCTCGTCCTGGGTCAGCTTCCGGCCCTCGGCGGTGGGCAGCGGCTTGGCGTCGAGCCCCTTCAGCAGCGTGAGGATCTCGTCCCGGGAGGGGCAGCGGTCGTCCCCCGGCCCGCCCCGCGCGCCGCAGTCCTTCAGATAGTCGTCCAGGGCGAGCTGGAAGCCCTTGGCCTGGCCCAGATTGCCCTGCACCGGGTCCTGCGTGGGGTCCACGACCGCGTCCAGGACGGTGCGCCCGACCCGCCCGGGGAACAGGTGGGCGTAGACGCCGCCCAGTTCGGTGCCATAGGAGATGCCGAAGTAGTGCAGCTTCTCCTCGCCCAGCGCGGCCCGGAGCCGGTCCATGTCGCGGGCGGCGCTCTCGGTGTCCACGTGCGGCAGGACCTTGCCGGAGTTCTTCGCGCAGGCGTCGGTGTACGCCTTGTTGGAGGCGAGGGCCGCGCGGAGCTCGGCGTCGTCGTCGGGCGTGGCGTCGATCTGGGCCGCCTCGTCCAGCTCCTTGTCGCTCTGGCAGCGCACGCCCGCGCTCTCACCGACCCCGCGCGGGTCGAAGCTCACCAGGTCGAAGCGGCCGCCCAGCGCGGAGTAGGTGTCGGCCAGGCCGGGCAGGGTGGCCACCCCGGAGCCGCCGGGGCCGCCGAAGTTGAAGACGAGCGAGCCGATGCGGCCCTTCGTGTCGGTGGCCTTCGCCCGGATCAGGGCCAGGGAGATCTTCTCGCCGTCCGGCTTCGCGTAGTCCAGCGGCACGGGCAGGGTGGCGCACTCCCAGCCCTTGCCGGGTGCCTTGCCGCCGCCCTGCGCGGCGGTGGGCGCCGAGCAGCGCGCCCAGCGGAGCGTGGCGGCGGGGGAGCGGTCCTTGTCGTCCGGGGTGCCGCTGCCCTCGGCGCCGGTCCTCGCGTCACCGCCGCCGCATCCGGTGGCGGTGAGGAGGACCGCCAGGGCGGTGGAGGCGAGGGCCAGGGACCGGGGCCGTGTGGGACTCATTCCACCGACTCTACGGACGAATCCCCCCGCCGCGTGCTCCCGACCCCCGGCGTACGGTCGCCGTCAGAGGGAGCGCGGGGGCGTACGCCTCGTCCGTGGGCGTGGCGGAAGGGGTCGGCGGGGCGGGAGCGCTCGCGGCGGGCGGACGGGGCGTGTCGCCGGCCGGGCCGGTGGCCTCCCGCGAGGTCGCCGCCGTGGCGCCGGGCGGCTCGCTGCGCTCGGGCCGCGGCTGAAGGGGGCTCGACTGCGTCTGCCAGAGCGCCGCCAGGGCGGCCAGCAGGGCGGCGACGGCCAGCGCGCCGGTGAGCAGCCGGGCGTTCCCGTCGCCGTCGCTGTCGCCGTCGTCGTCGCTCTGCCCGGTGGTCCGGGGCATCGCTTCCCTCCCCACGCCGCCGCACGCGCCCGGCGGTCACCGGACGCGTCCCCCGCGGAACTTCTGTGCGGGAGATCGTAGTGCGGGCGACTGACATTCGAGCGGGCGGTGCGCGGCGTACGTCGTACCGGTGTGATGGACTCATGGGTGCTATCGGTCCTATGACCACACCTGTGTCTACACCTATGAACACACCTTATTGGGTCCCGGAACGGTGCCTTCCAAGAGATATGCGTCGACTGCCGACTTCACGCAGGCATTGCCGCTGTCGTACGCCCCATGGCCTTCGCCCCGGTACGTCATCCCCACCCCGACCCCGGGACCGAGCTCCTGGACCATCCTGCGCGCTCCCTCGTAAGGAGTCGCCGGGTCGCCGGTGTTGCCGACCACGAGGATGGGTGCCGACCCCTTCGCGCTCACATCGGGCGTCCGCCACGCGCCCTTCACCGGCCAACCGGTGCACTGGAGCAGACTCCAGGCCATGAAGTCGCCGAACACCGGGGACGCCTTACGGAATTCCGGCAGCCACCGCTGGACCTCCCGGGCCGTGTAGCGCTGCGCGAAGTCCGCGCAGGTGATCGCCGCCAGGGACGCCTGGAGGGTGCTGTACCGGCCGTCCTGGCCACGGCCGTTCATCGCGTCGCCGAGCGCCAGCAGGATCTTCCCGTCGCCGTTCTCCGCGTCCTCCACGCCCTCGGTGAGGTAGTCCCAGAAGTCCTTCGAGTACAGGGCCTGGGCGATGCCGCCCGTCGCCAGCGACTGCGTCAGCTCCCGCCCGCCGGTCCCCGGGACCGGCTCCTTGTCCAGCCGGGCCAGCAGGGCCGTGATCTGCCGCTCCGTCGGGCAGTTGTCGGACGTCCGTACGCACGCCGTCATGTAGTCGCCGAGCGCCAGCTGGAACCCGGCGGCCTGCGCGAGGGCGCTCTGCACCGGGTCGCTCGCCGGGTCCACCACCGCGTCGAACAGCGCCCGGCCCACCCGGCCGGGGAACAGATGGGCGTAGACGCCGCCCAGCTCCGTGCCGTACGAGACGCCGAAGTAGTGGAGCTTCTCGTCGCCCAGGACCTGCCGTATCAGGTCCATGTCCCGGGCGGCGTTCGCCGTGCCCACGTGGGGCAGGACCTTGCCGGAGTGCTCACGGCAGCCCGCCGCGTACCGCTCGGTCCGCTCCACCAGGGCCTTCGCCTCCGCGTCGGTCGCCGGGGTGGCGTCCGCGGCGTAGTACGCGTCCAGCTCCTTGTCACCCAGGCACGTCACCCCGCCGCTGCGGCCCACCCCGCGCGGGTCGAAGCTCACCAGGTCGTAACGGGTGCGCAGGGTGCGGTAGTCGTCGGCGAAGGCCGGCAGCGTGGTCACCCCGGAGCCGCCGGGGCCACCGAAGTTGAAGACCAGCGAGCCGATGCGGTGGGCCGGGTCGGTGGCCCGCGCCCGGATCATGGCGATGCCGAGCGTCCCGTCGCCGGGGCGCGCGTAGTCCAGCGGCGCGCGCAGCGTGGCGCACTCCCAGTCGCGGCCCGGCGGCGTGCCCGCCCCCTCGCCACCGCCCTGCCCCGCGCTGGGCGCCGGACAGGCCTTCCAGTCCAGCCGCTGGTCCGCCGGGGTGGCGGCGGTGCCCGCGTCCGCGTCGCGGTGCCCGCCGGAGTCGCAGCCCGCCGACGCCAGGACGAGCGCCAGCGCGGCGAGCAGCGCGACCGCGAACCGGGCCCTGCCCCCGGCCCCGGCCGCGCGCTGCGCCCCGGTCCTGGCGTCGGCCTGGCAGCCGGTCCTCCGGGCGGGTGTGGACACGAGGCCCATCCTCCGGGCGGCGCCCGAACCGCGCGCGGGGGGCGGGGCGTACGGGTGGTTCCCCGGTACGGGCGCCTCCCGTTGCCGCCCGCCGCCCGCCGCCTGCCGCCCGCCGCCCGCCGCCCGCCGCCTGCCACTGCCGCCCGCCGCCCGCCGCCCGCCTCCCACCGCCTGCCACTGCCGCCCGCCGCCTGCCACTGCCTACCGCGCCACGAAGGCGACCTCCGTGGCCTTCACCGTCACCCACACCGGGCCGCCCTCGGCGAGGGCCAGGTCCGCCACCGCGGCCGGGGTGATCTCGGCCGTCACCTCCGGCACGCCGGCCACGGTCACCCGCACCCTGCTGCCGTGCCGCGTCATCTCCCGCACCGTGCCCTCCCAGGCGTTGCGGGGGCTGCTGCCCGACCGGTGCGGGCGCGTCGTGTGCAGGGACACCGCCTCGGGACGGACCACGGCCAGCCCCGCCGTCACCGCGTCCGGCGCCGGGTCGGCGGTGGCCAGGCTCGCCCCGCCGGCCAGCCGCAGCATGCCCTCCGGCGTGGCCTCGGCCGGCCAGGCGTTGTGGCCCAGCATCCGGGCGGTCCACGGCGAACGGGGGTGCCGGGTGAGCTCGGCGGGCGTCGCGTACTGCGTCGTGCGGCCGTCCTCCAGGACCAGGACGTGGCCGGCCAGCGACACCGCCTCCACCGGGTCGTGGGTGACGATCAGGCACACCCCGGGGAAGGCCGCCAGGTGCGTCCGCAGGGTGTGCCGGACGTGGGCCCGGGTCGACGCGTCCAGGGCGGCCAGCGGCTCGTCCAGCAGCAGCAGCCGGGGGCGGGACGCCAGGGCGCGGGCCAGGGCGACCCGCTGGGCCTGACCGCCGCTGAGCCGGGCCGGCCTGCGGTGGGCCAGGGAGGCCAGGCCGAGGTCCGCCAGCCAGACCCGGGCCCGCTCGCGCGCCTCGGCCCGCGGCACGCCCTGCGCCCGGAGCGCGTACGCCGTGTTGTCCAGCGCGGTGAGGTGCGGGAACAGCGCGCCGTCCTGGGGGACCCAGGCGATGCGGCGGCGGTGGGGCGGGAGCGTGACGGTCTCGGCGCCGCCCAGCAGCAGGGTGCCCGGGGTGGCGCGCCGGGTGAGGCCCAGCAGGGCGCGCAGGAGCGTCGTCTTGCCGGCCCCGTTCGGGCCCACGATCGCGATCGTGTCGCCCGGCTCGGCGGTGAGGTCGGCCGCGACGGCGCCCTCCACGACGGTGCGCAGCGGGTAGCGCGGGGCGTCGGGCGCGGGCGGCGGTGTCGTCTCCGGTACGGCGGCGGGCCGCGACTCCGATGCCGTCGTTTCCGCGCCGGCGTCCGTCCCCGTGCCGTAGCCGTCCGCCCGTGCCCCCGGGTTCAGCCAGCGGCCGCGCAGCAGCAACAGGACCAGCGTCGCGATCGTCAGCAGGAGCAGCGAGAGGGCCGTCGCGCCCTCGGGGTCCTCCTGGAGCAGCAGATAGACCTTCAGGGGGAGCGTCTGCGTGGTGCCGGGGAGGTTCCCCGCGAACGTGATCGTCGCGCCGAACTCCCCCAGGGCCCTCGCCCAGCACAGCGCGGCGCCCGCGAACAGCCCCGGCGCGATCATCGGGAGGGTGATCGTGCGGAACACCCGCAGCGGCGAGGCTCCGAGGGAGGTGGCCGTCTCCTCGTAGCGGGGATGCAGCGTGTTCAGCGCACCCTCCAGGCTGATCACCAGGAACGGCATCGCCACGAACGCGGAGGCGACGACCGCGCCCGCCGTGGAGAAGGGCAGGGTCACACCCAGGTCCTCCAGGAACGGCCCCAGTACGCCGTTCCTGCCGTAGCCCTGGAGCAGGGCCACGCCCGCGACCGTGGGCGGCAGCACCATCGGCAGCATCACCAGGGAGCGGACCAGCGTCCGGCCCGGGAAGTCGGTGCGCGCCAGGAGCCAGGCCAGTGGGACGCCCAGCAGCAGCGAGAGCCCCAGGGCCCCCAGCGACACCACGAGGCTCAGGCGCAGCGCCTCCGTGGTGGCGGGCGCCGTCAGACGGGCGGGGAGGTCGTGCCAGGGGGTGCGGGCCAGGATGCCCGCCAGGGGCAGGGCCAGGAACACCACCGCCGCGGCCGCCGGCACCGCCAGCGTCAGGGGAGCGCGTCCGGTCCCCCTGCGGCCCGCTCCCGTACGACCCGCCCTGGCGCGCCCCGCCCCCGTACGGCCCGGTCTCATGGCCGCTGGAAGCCCGCGGCCCCGAGCAGTCGCCGCGCCTCGTCCCCGCTGAGCCACGTCACGAAGTCCCGCGCCTCCTGGGCGTGCGGGGCGTCCTTGAGGGTCGCCGCCGGGTAGGAGGCGACGGCGTTGGCGTCGTCGGGGATGGTCACGGTGGCGACCTTGTTCCTGGCGGAGGCCGCGTCGGTGACATAGACGATCCCGGCGTCGGCCTCGCCGAGGGAGACCTTGCTCAGGACCGCGCGGACGCTGGGCTCCTGGGAGGCCGGGTGGACGGTGACGTGCCCCTGGTCGAGGATCTTCTCGCTGTAGCGGCCGGCGGGGACCTCGGGGGCCGCGAGGACGACCTTCAGGTCCGGCTTGCCGAGGTCGGCGAGGCCGGCGATGTGCTTCGGGTTGCCCGGTGCCGTGGCGATGGTCAGGCGGTTCTTCGCGATGGTGCGGGGAGTGGCGGTCCGCTCCTTCAGGCCGTCCATCGTCTTCCTGTCGGCCGTCACCAGGACGTCGGCCGGGACGCCCTGGCGGACCTGGGCGGCAAGCTCCTGGGATCCCGCGAAGGAGAAGGTGACCCTGGTGTCCGGGTGGCTCTTCTCGTAGGCGGCCCCGGCCTGCTTGAAGACGTCGGTGAGGGAGGCCGCGGCCAGGACGGTGACCGTCGTCGGCTTCTTGGCGTCGCCCTTGGTCTCCTCGGCCGAGCAGGCGGCGAGGGGAAGGACGAGGAGGGTGGCCGCGAGGGCCGCCCGGACGGTGGTGCGGGGCATGGGGGCTCCTCAGGCGCGGTCGATGTGCACGTTGGTGGCCTTCACCCGGGCCACGGCCTCCATGCCGACGGCCAGGCCGAGCTCCTCGACGGCCTCGCGGGTGAGGAGGGAGACCAGGCGGTGCGGGCCGGCCTGGACCTCCACCTGGGCGGCCACGTCGCCCAGCTTCACGGCCGTGATGATGCCGGGGAAGGCGTTGCGGGCCGTGGTGTACGCCTCGCCCGCCTCATCCGGCTCGGCGGCCTCGGCCGCCAGCGTCACCGAGAAGGCCGCCAGGTCCGGGCCCTCGATCAGGCGTCGCCCCGCCTCGTCACGGCGGGTGGGGATCCGGCCGGCGTCGGCCCAGCGGCGGACCGTGTCGGGGCTCACGCTCAGCAGACGGGCTGCCCGCCCGATGGTGTACGACCGCATGTGCGGCACCGTACGGCGTCGCGGCTCGCAGACGCAAGGTGATCCGGCTCTAGATGGCGCTCTTGCGGGTGAGGTGGGTGAAGGACACCCAGCCGGGGAGCACCGGCAGCCACAGGGTCATCAGCCGGAAGAGGAGGACCGCCGGCGCCGCCTGCTCCGCGGGCAGGCCCGCGAAGGTCAGGGCACCGGTGAGGGCGAACTCCACCGCGCCCACGCCGCCCGGGGTGGGCGCCGCCGAGCCCAGGGCGTTGGCGGTCAGGAAGACCACGGCGATGCTGGCGTAGCTGAGCTCGCCGCCGAAGGCGCGGATCGAGGCGTCCAGGCACATCACGTTGGCGGCGGTCAGCATCACCATGCCGCCGATGCCCGCGAACAGCTTCTGCGGGCGCTGGAGGACGTCCAGCATGCGCGGCACCACGCCGGCGAACAGCGAGCGCAGCCGGGTCGACACGAACTTCCGCAGGACCGGGATCGCGGCGACGACCAGCACCAGCACGGCCGCGGTGAGCAGGCCGCCGATCACGGTGCGGGAGGGTCCGAGGGAGGAGCTGCGCTCGGTCCCGGTGACGTAGCCGAAGGACAGCAGCAGCAGGATGTGGCAGGCCAGGCTGAACAGCTGGGAGGCGCCCACGCTCGCCACGGCCAGGCCGGGGCGGATGCCGGCGCGCTGGAGGAAGCGGGTGTTGAGGGCGACGCCGCCCACCGCGGCGGGCGCCACGAGCTTCACGAACGACCCGGCGACCTGGGCGGCGACCGTGCGCGCGAAGGACACCTTCTCCGGCACGAAGCCCAGCAGGCCAAGCGCCGCGGCGACGTAGGTCAGCGCCTGGAAGGCGACCGCGACCGCCACCCAGGCCCAGTTGGCCTTGTCGACGAGATCGCCGAACTTGATGTGGGTGAGCTGGGAGAGCAGGAAGTAGGCGGCGAACGCGCCGGCCACGAAGCTGATGAGGGTGCGTGGCTTGATGCGTTCGAGGCGCACGGGCTCTATGGGCGCCTGCGGCCGGATGAGCAGCACCTGGCGGCGGATCCGGGCGAGCAGGTCCTCCTCGCGGGCCTCCTCCAGCGCCTCGTCCATGGCCTTCTTCTCGGCCTGCCGCTCGGCCTTGAGCGCCTTGCGGCTGACCTCGTCGGGGGACGCCTCGCCGGAGCGGGCCTCCTTGGCCAGCCGGGCGGCCTCCAGGACCTTCTCGCGCTCGCGCTCGGCACGCTCCCGGGCGAGCTGGCGCAGCGTCGCCCGGCTGATCCGGGTCAGGGCCAGCGGCTGGAGCAGGGGGAGGCTGTCGGCGACGGCGTCGGGACCCAGCACGGCCACACCGGTGGCCACCGCCCGCTCGGCGCCGACCCGCAGGCCGAGGGTGACGAGCAGCTGGGCGACGTCCATCCGCAGGATCACGTCGCCGGCGGCGATCTCGCCGCCGCGCAGATCGGTCAGGACGACATTGCCGGAACGATCCACCAGCAGGGCGTCCCCGTCGAGCCTGCGGTGGGCGATCCGCCGCGACTGCAGGGCCCGCACCTGCCGCCAGGCGCCGTCCAGCAGGTCGTCGGTGATCTCGTCGGCGGCCAGCGCGTCGAGGGTGCGGCCGCCGACGTGCTCGTAGACGAGCATGACGGCGTCCGGGCCCAGCTCGGAGGTGGCGATCAGCTTGGGCGCGTTGGCCCCGGCGGCGATGGCCGCGTAGGCCAGCAGCGCCTCCTGCTCCAGGGCCTGGCGCAGGGACAGCAGGCTGCGGCGCTGGATGACGCTGCGCAGTGCCAGCCGCTGCCAGACGCGGTAGAAGAAGCCCTGCGCCTGCTGCTCGCGGTCGACGACGGTGACGTCGAGGGGCGGGCCGTCCTCCAGCGTGACGATGTAGCGGCGGCCCCGGTCGTGGGGCGCCGCGGGCTCGGCGTGGCCGGCGTCCTCCGCGCGCAGGGCGGTGACGGGCTTGAAGCCCACCCGGCGCAGCCCGGCCAGCAGGTGCTGGCCGGTGGGGCGGACGTTGGGGGAGCCGACCGCGTAGAGCGTGCCGTAGGCGACGGTCCAGCCGATCAGGACCGTGACGGCGATGGAGAACGGCGTGGTGTAGCCGTTGACCAGCACCGCGAACGCGTCCAGGAGGAGGACGACCCACATCGCGACCCGCCAGCGCGGGCGCCGGGACATCCCGACGGCCGTCATATAGGCGATCACGGGGGCCAGGTAGCCGTGCACCGGGTCGGTGACGCCGCCGGTGGGCGAGGTCTGGGTGAGCGCGTCGCGGATCGACTCGGGCGCGGCCTCGGCGACCCAGAGGTCGGTGGCCAGCGACACGCCGTGCGCGAGGACGGCGGCCAGCACGCCGTCGGCGATGCGCAGGCCGTCCCGTTTGATCAGCCGCTCGATGGCGAACGCCACCGGCACGATGAAGATCGCGACGTTGGCGGCCAGCCCGGCGAAGCTGGCCAGCAGCTGGGGCGCCTTGCCGGTGCTCTCGCTGATGTCCTGTTCCAGGCCGGTGGTGGTGGCGTGGGCGAAGGCGGCCAGCGCCAGCACCAGGGCGATGCCGACGATGCCCAGGAAGAGCCGCACGAGATCGGCCGGGCGGTGGACGCGGGCGGGGAGCAGGGGCTCGTCGCCGGAGACCTTGTCGATGGTGACCTCGCCGTCGTCGCACGTGTACCTGCCGCGGTCCTCCGCCTCGCCGTCGCAGGGCAGCACCTTCGGGGCGCGGGCCTCCTCAGGAGGCCGTACGCCCTGCTGCTCGTTGGTCTCTTCTCGGTCTCGTATCACCAGTCACCGCCCGGAAGATGGTGGCACGACCCGGCCGGGCAAGGGGGTATCAGGGTGCATTTCGGGGGCGCGGACTGGAGATCGTACGCCCTGTAGTCCTCCGGCGCACTCTGGGTGATCTTGTGGAATGGCTGGCTCCGGTAGGTGCGGCGTGCGGCCCGTCGTGCGGTCCGTCGTGCGGTGCGTCCTGCGGTGCGTCCTGCGGTGCGTCCTGCGAGGCGTCCTGCGGTGCGTCCTGCGGGGCGGAGGTCCGTGCCGGCCGCGGTGTCGGTGGCGTGCGGCAGTATGGACCGGTGACCGAGCTCCCCGAATACGCGGAACGCGTGCTGGCCGTCGCCGAGACGATCCCGCCCGGGAGGGTGATGACCTACGGCGACGTCGCCGAATGGCTCGGCGAGGGCGGCCCCCGGCAGGTCGGCCGCGTCATGGCCCTCTACGGCGCGGCCGTCCCCTGGTGGCGCGTCGTCCGCGCCGACGGCGCCCTCCTCCCCGGCCACGAGCTGCGCGCCCTGGAGCACTACCGCGCCGAGGGCACCCCGCTGCGCGACGCCGGCCGCACCGCCGAAGGACACCTCCCCCGCCTCGCCCTCGCCCGCGCCCGCTGGGACGGCTCCGGTGTGAATCCGCCCACCTGACCGCCCCCGCCGTCCACGCCCCCCGGACCGCCGCGACCCCGGTATGACCCGAACGGATGAGGCCGCCCGGGCACCACGGCGACCCACCGGACGTCCTGCGCCCCACCCCTCTCCTGGCGTAGCGTCGAGGACCGCGCCCCGCCTCAGCACCGACGGCCGCACGACACCCCGCACTCCCACCAGGACCGGCAAACCACGTGAGCTCCTCTCCGCCCTCCCGCCCCGCCACGGGCGCGTACCGCCTCGTACGCACCCCACCGGGGCCGGTGGCCCCTCCTGAGCTGGACGCGGCGCAGCGGGCCGTGGTTGAGCACGACCGGGGACCCCTGCTGGTGCTGGCCGGACCGGGCACGGGCAAGACCACCACCCTCGTCGAGACCGTCGCCGCCCGCGTCCGGCGCGGCGCCGACCCCGACCGCATCCTCGTCCTCACCTTCAGCCGCAAGGCCGCCGTCGAACTCCGCGACCGCATGGCCGCCCGCCTCGGCGGCGCCCCCGCCCCCCAGGCCACCACCTTCCACTCCTACTGCTACGCGCTCGTCCGCGCCCACCAGGACGCCGGCCTCTTCGCCGAACCCCTGCGCCTGCTCTCCGGCCCCGAACAGGACGTCATGGTCCGCGAGCTGCTCGCCGGCGAGACCGAGCTCGCCGCCCGCGGCCTCGGCCGCGTCCGCTGGCCCGGCGACCTCCGCGCCTGCCTCACCACCCGCGGCTTCGCCGACGAGGTGCGCGCCGTCCTCGCCCGCAGCCGCGAGCTCGGCCTCGGTGAGGACGACCTCGCCCGCTTCGCCGCCCGCATCGGCCGCCCCGACTGGAGCGCCGCCGCCTCCTTCATGGCCCAGTACCTCGACGTCCTCGACGCGCGCGGCGTCCTCGACTACGCCGAGCTGGTCCACCGCGCCGTCCTCCTCGCCGAACGCGACACCACCGCCGCCGCCGAGCTCGGCCGCCGCTACGACGCCGTCCTCGTCGACGAGTACCAGGACACCGACGCCTCCCAGGTCCGCCTGCTGCGCGCCCTCGCCGGCGGCGGCCGCACCCTCGTCGCCTTCGGCGACCCCGACCAGTCCATCTACGCCTTCCGGGGCGCCGATGTGAACGGCATCCTCGACTTCCCCACCGCCTTCCCCCGCCACGACGGCACCCCCGCCCCCGTCCGTGTCCTGGCCACCTCCCGCCGCTCCGGCGCCGGCCTCCTCGCCGCCACCCGGCTCCTCACCCACCGGATGCCGCTCACCCGGCTCCCCGCCGACGCCGTCCGCGCCCACCGCGACCTCGCCACTCCCCGCGCCGGCGGCCGCGTCGAGGCCCGCACCTTCCCCACGGCCGGCGCCGAGGCCGACAACATCGCCGACATCCTCCGCCGCGCCCACCTCGAGGACGGCGTCCCCTGGCACGACATGGCCGTCCTCGTCCGCGCCGGCTCCCGCTCGATACCCCCCCTCCGCCGCGCCCTCACCGGCGCCGGCGTCCCCGTGGAGGTGGACGGCGACGACCTCCCCCTCCGCCACGAGCCCGCGGTGGCGCCCCTGCTCATGGCCCTGCGGGCGGTGGCGGAAGCGGCGACCGGCTCCTCCGGCGAGCCGGCGGCCCCGGCGACCGGGCCGGACGCACCGGGTTCTGCCGAGAACGGCGCGCTCGGGATGCCCGGCGCGGCCGGTACGCCCGGAGAGCCGGCCGAGCCCGGCGCGCCCGCCGAGCCCGGCCCCGGCGGTACGCCGGCTCCCGGCGACCCCGTCGCGTCCGGCACCCCCGCCGAGCCCCGTACCGCCGGTACGACGGGCGAGCGCGCCGTGTCAGGCGTCTCCGGCCCGTACGGTGCCGTCGGCGCGCCCGCCGAGCCCGGCCCCGGCGGTACGCCGGCCCCCGGCGACCCCGTCGCGTCCGGCACCCCCGCGGAGCCCCGTACCCCCGGTACGACCGCGGCCCCGGGGGCGGCCCCCCTCGACCCCGCCACCGCGCTCGCCCTGCTCACCTCGCCCCTCGGCGGTATGGACGCCTCCGACCTGCGACGGCTCGGGCGGGCGCTTCGGGAGGAGGAGCGGGCCGCCGGGGAGCGGGTGCCGCGGCCGTCCGACGTGCTCATCGCCGAGGCCCTCGCCGAGCCCGCCCGGCTCGTCGCCCACGACCCCGCCTACGCCCGCGGCGCCCAGCGCCTCGGCGCGCTCCTCGCCGCGGCCCGCCGGCTGCTCGCCGACGGCGGCACCGCCGAGGAGGCCCTCTGGACCCTCTGGGACGGCACCCCCTGGCCCGCCCGCCTGCAGCGCGCCGCGCACCGCGGCGGGGCCGCCGGCCGCAACGCCGACCGCGACCTCGACGCGGTCTGCGCCCTCTTCGAGACCGCCGCCCGCGCCGAGGAACGCACCGGCGGCCGCGGCGCCCTCAACCTCCTCGACGAGCTCGAGGCGCAGGACATCGCCGCCGACACCCTCACCCGCCGCCCCGTGCGCCCCGACGCCGTCCGCCTCATGACCGCCCACCGCTCCAAGGGCCTCGAATGGCGGCTCGTCGTCGTCGCCGGTGTCCAGGAGGGCCTCTGGCCCGACCTGCGCCGCCGCGGTTCCCTCCTCGAGGCCGACCGCATCGGCCGCGACGGCCTCGCCGAACCCCTCACCCCCAAGGCCCTCCTCGCCGAGGAGCGCCGCCTCTTCTACGTCGCCGCCACCCGCGCCCGCGAACGCCTCGTCGTCACCGCCGTCAAGGCCGCGGCCGAGGACGGCGACCAGCCGTCCCGCTTCCTCACCGAGCTCGGCGTCCAGCCCGTCGACGTCACCCAGCGCCCCCGCCGCCCCCTCGCCGTCGCCCCGCTCGTCGCCGAACTCCGCGCCACCACCGTCGACCCCCACGCCTCCGCCACCCTGCGGGCCGCCGCGGCCCAGCGGCTCGCCGCCCTCGCCGCGCTCCGCGACGACGACGGCATGCCCCTCGTCCCGGCCGCCGACCCCGACCGCTGGTGGGGCCTGGCCGAAACCACCAGCGCCCCCGCGCCCCTGCGCGACCCCGAGCAGCCTCTGGCCCTCTCCGGCTCCGCCCTCGGCCAGCTCACCGGCGCCGGCTGCTCCCTCCAGTGGTTCCTCGGCCGCGAGGTCAAGGCCGACGCCCCCGCCACCGCGGCCCAGGGCTTCGGCAACGTCGTCCACGTCCTCGCCGACGAGGTCGCCTCCGGCCGTACGCCCGCCGACCTCGCCGTCCTGATGGAGCGCCTCGACTCCGTATGGGACTCCCTCGCCTTCGACGCCCCCTGGAAGTCCCGGCAGGAGAAGGACGACGCCCGCGCCGCCCTCGAACGCTTCCTGCGCTGGCACGTCATGGAACGCGGCCGCACCCCCGTCGCCACCGAGCACCCCTTCGACGTCACCCTCAAGGCCCGCCAGTACCAGGTCCGCATCCGCGGCTCCATGGACCGCGTGGAGCGCGACGACCACGGCCACGCCTACGTCGTCGACTTCAAGACCGGCCGCAACACCCCCTCCGCCGCCGAGGTCGAGCAGCACCCGCAGCTCGCCGTCTACCAGCTCGCCGTCCAGGAGGGCGCCGTCGACGGCCTCTTCGACGGCACCCGCCCCCGCCCCGGCGGCGCCGAACTCGTCCACCTCCGCCAGGGCGCCCCCAAGAAGGACGGCGGCGACACCGTCCCCCGGGTCCAGGGCCAGGAGGCCCTCGACGGCGAATGGGTCGGCGAGCTCCTCGCCGAGGCCGCGGGCCGCGTCCTCGAGGAGCGCTTCGCCCCCCGCCCCGGCCGCCACTGCTCCCACTGCTCCTTCCGTTCCTCCTGCACCGCCCGGCCCGAGGGCCGCCAGGTGGTGGAGTGACGTACGACGGTCCGGCGTTGTCGGCACCCCCCGTTACGGTGGACAGGGTGACCCCCCGGACCCCCCGTCTCACCGACCCCGAGCAGCTCAAGGAGCTCCTCGGCATCCCCTTCACCGCCGAGCAGATGGCCTGCGTCACCGCGCCCCTCGCCCCGCAGGTGATCGTCGCCGGCGCCGGCTCCGGCAAGACCACGGTCATGGCCGCCCGCGTCGTCTGGCTCGTCGGCACCGGGCAGGTCGCCCCCGAACAGGTCCTCGGCCTCACCTTCACCAACAAGGCCGCCGGCGAGCTCGCCGAACGCGTCCGCAAGGCCCTCGGCGAGGCCGGCATCACCCCCGGCGCCCCCCACGAGCCCGGCACCGACGGCGAACCCCAGATCTCCACCTACCACGCCTTCGCCGGCCGCCTCCTCAAGGAACACGGCCTGCGCATCGGCCTCGAGCCCACCGCCCGCCTCCTCGCCGACGCCACCCGCTACCAGCTCGCCGCCCGCGTCCTGCGCACCTCCCCGGGCCCCCACCCCGCCCTCACCCGGCCCTTCGCCGACCTCGTCGCCGACCTCCTCACCCTCGACGGCGAACTGTCCGAGCACCTCGTGCCCCCCGCCCGGCTCCGCGCCCACGACCACGAGCTGCTCGCCGCCCTCGGCACCGCCCGTCTCACCAACGCCGACCTGCGCAAGGCCCCCGACGCCGCCCGCGCCCGCCTCGAACTCCTCCAGCTCGTCGAGGCCTACCGGCGCGAGAAGAAACACCGCGACCTCCTCGACTTCGGCGACCAGATCGCCCTGTGCGCCGAGCTCGCCCGCACCCGCCCCGAGACCGGCCGCATCCTCCGCGAGCAGTTCGCCGTCGTCCTCCTCGACGAGTACCAGGACACCTCCGTCGCCCAGCGCATCCTCCTCGCCGGCCTCTTCGGCGGCGGCACGGGCCACGCCGTCACCGCCGTCGGCGACCCCTGCCAGGCCATCTACGGCTGGCGCGGCGCCTCCGTCGCCAACCTCGACGACTTCCCCGCCCACTTCCCGCACGCCGACGGCAGCCCCGCCCGCCGCCACACCCTCAGCGAGAACCGCCGCAGCGGCGGCCGCCTCCTCGACCTCGCCAACGGCCTCGCCGCCCCCCTCCGCGCCCGCCACCACGGCGTCGAGGCGCTGCGCCCCGCCCCCGGCGCCGAACACGACGGCACCGTCCGCTGCGCCCTGCTGCCCACCCACGCCGCCGAACTCGACTGGCTCGCCGGCTCCCTCGCCCACCTCGTCCGCACCGGCACCCGCCCCGGCGACATCGCCGTGCTGTGCCGCACCGCCGGCGACTTCGCCCGGATCCAGGCCGCCCTCGTCGCACGGGACCTCCCCGTCGAGGTCGTCGGCCTCTCCGGCCTCCTCCACCTCCCCGAGATCGCCGACCTCGTCGCCGTCTGCGAGGTCCTCGCCGACCCCACCGCCAACGCCCCCCTCGTCCGCCTCCTCACCGGACCCCGCTGGCGCGTCGGCCCCCGCGACCTCGCCCTCCTCGGCCGCCGCGCCCGCACCCTCGTGCCCTACGCCGGCACCGGCACCGGCACCGACCCCGAGCGTCGCCTCGCCGAAGCCGTCGAGGGCACCGACCCCGCCGAGGTGATCTCCCTCGCCGACGCCCTCGACACCTTCCTCACCCCCGCCGGCGCCCCCGACGACGGCCTCCCCTTCTCCACCGAGGCCCGCGTCCGCTTCGCCCGCCTCGCCACCGAACTCCGCGACCTCCGGCGCGCCCTCGCCGACCCCCTCATGGACGTCCTCCACCGCGTCCTCACCACCACCGGCCTCGACGTCGAACTGGCCGCCTCCCCCCAGGCCCTCGCGGCCCGCCGCAAGGAGACCCTCGACCAGTTCCTCGACATCGCCGCCGGCTTCGCCGCCCTCGACGGCGACACCACCGTCGCCTCCTTCCTCGGCTTCCTGCGCACCGCCGCCCAGTACGAGAAGGGCCTCGACAGCTCGCTGCCGGGCGGCGAGAACACCGTGAAGATCCTCACCGCCCACAAGTCCAAGGGCCTCGAATGGGACGTCGTCGCCGTTCCCGGCCTCGTCGACGGCGCCTTCCCCAGCACCAAGGGCACCGACTCCTGGACCGCCCACGCCCACGTCCTCCCGCACACCCTGCGCGGCGACGCCGACACCCTGCCCACCGTCGAGACCTGGGACGCCAAGGGTCTGAGGGCCTACCAGCAGGACATGAAGGACCACAAGGCCACCGAGGAGCTGCGCCTCGGCTACGTCACCTTCACCCGCCCCCGCTCCCTCCTGCTGGCCTCCGGCCACTGGTGGGGCCCGGCCCAGAAGCGCCGCCGCGGCCCCTCGGAGTTCCTCGAACGCCTCCGCGCCCACTGCGAGGCCGGTCACGGCGAGATCGAGGCCTGGGCCGAGCGGCCGGGCGACGACGAGACCAACCCGGCCCTGGAGGAGGCCGAGCGGGAACACGTCTGGCCGCTGCCCCTGGACGGCGCCGCCCTGGCCCGCCGTCGGGAGGCGGCCGACGCCGTACGGGCCCACACGCGTCAGGGGACCGCCCCCCGGGAGGCCATGGCGGCCACCCCCGAGGAAGCCATGGCACCCACCCCCGAGGAGGCCCGCGCCATCGCCTCCTGGGACCGCGACCTGGCCACCCTCACCGGCGAGCTCCAGCGCGCCCGCGCCACCGTCCGCGACATCGTGCTGCCCCCCGCCCTCAGCGCCTCCCAGCTCGTACGGCTCGCCGCCGACCCCGAGGAGTTCGCCCGCGACCTGGCCCGCCCCATGCCCGCCCGCCCCCGGCCCGCCGCCCGCCGCGGCACCCGCTTCCACGCCTGGGTCGAATCCCGCTTCGAGGCCCTCCCGCTGCCCCTCCTCGGCCCCGACGAACTCCCCGGCGGCCCCGACGACGACCCGGAGATCGCCGACGAGCGCGACCTGGCCGCCCTCAAGGAGGCCTTCGAGCGCACCCCCTACGCCCACCGCACCCCGTACCGCGTCGAGGCGCCCTTCCGCATCGTGCTCGCCGGCCGCGTGATCCGCGGCCGCATCGACGCCGTCTACCGCCACCGCGGCCCCGACGGCGACACCTACGAGATCGTCGACTGGAAGACCGGCCGGGCCCAGGACGCCGACCCCCTCCAGCTCGCGATCTACCGCGTCGCCTGGGCCGAACGCCAGGGTGTGCCCGTGTCCTCCGTCACGGCCGCCTTCGTCCACATCCGCGACGGCGCCACCGTCCACCCGCCCGGCCTGCCCGACAGGGCCGGGCTGGAGCGCCTCCTCCTCGGCACCGGCCCCGACCCGGCCGCCGGCGGGGGAGCGGCCACCGGAGAGGGCATGTGACGAAACCCGGTCCCGGTCACACCCCGTGTACGGATAGGCTCGATGTCATGAGCAGCACCCCGGACAGCGCCGTCCGCACGTACATCGACGCCCATCGCGCCGCGTTCCTCGACGACCTCGCCGAGTGGCTGCGCATCCCGTCGGTGTCGGCCGACCCCGCCCGCGCGGAGGACGTCCGGCGCAGCGCGGACTGGCTGGCCGCGAAGCTCAAGGACACCGGCTTCCCGGTCGTCGAGATCTGGGAGACCGGCACCCCGGACGCCCCCGGCGCCCCCGCCGTCTTCGCCGAATGGCCCTCCGACGACGCCCAGGCCCCCACCGTCCTGGTCTACGGCCACCACGACGTCCAGCCCGCCGCCCGCGAGGACGGCTGGCACACGGAGCCCTTCGAGCCCACCGTCCGCGACGGCCGCCTCTACGCCCGCGGCGCCGCCGACGACAAGGGCCAGGTCCTCTTCCACACCCTCGGCGTCCGGGCCCACCTCGCGGCCACCGGCCGCACCGCCCCCGCCGTCCACCTCAAGCTCCTCGTCGAGGGCGAGGAGGAGTCCGGCTCGCCGAACTTCCCCGCCCTCGTCAGCGACCGCGCCGACCGCCTCGCCTGCGACACCGTGATCGTCTCCGACACCGGCATGTGGGCCGAGGACACCCCCACGGTGTGCACCGGCATGCGCGGCCTCACCGACTGCCAGATCGACCTCCGCGGCCCCGACCAGGACATCCACTCCGGCTCCTTCGGCGGCGCCGTGCCCAACCCCGCCACCGAGGCCGCCCGCCTGGCCGCCGCCCTCCACGACGACGACCGCCGCGTCGCCGTCCCCGGCTTCTACGACGGCGTCGTCGAGCTCACCGACACCGAGCGCGAGCTCTTCGCCGAGCTCCCCTTCGACGAGGAGCGCTGGCTGCGCACCGCCCACTCCCACGGCGCCCTCGGCGAAACCGGCTACAGCACCCTCGAACGCGTCTGGGCCCGCCCCACCGCCGAGGTCAACGGCCTGACCGGCGGCTACCAAGGCCCCGGCGGCAAGACCATCGTGCCCTCGTCCGCCCAGCTCAAGCTCTCCTTCCGGCTCGTCGCCGGGCAGGACGCCGACCGCGTCCAGAACGCCATCCGCGACTGGGTCGCGGCCCGGCTGCCCACCGGCATCCGCCACGAGGTGACGTTCTGGGGCGCCACCCGCCCCTGCCTCACCCCCCTCGACCACCCGTACCTGCGGTCCCTCGTCCGGGCCATGGGCCGCGCCTTCGGCCAGAAGATCCGCTTCACCCGCGAGGGCGGCTCCGGCCCCGCCGCCGACCTGCAGGACGTCCTCGGCGCGCCCGTACTGTTCCTGGGCATCTCCGTGCCCTCCGACGGCTGGCACGCGCCCAACGAGAAGGTCGAGCTCGACCTCCTCATGAAGGGCGTCGAGACCGCCGCGTACCTCTGGAGCGACCTGGCCGCCGGCGACCCCGCCGACCCGGCCCGGACCGCACCCACCCGCTGACCCGCCCCGGCGGGCCCGAGGCAACACACCATCCGTAGGGGGAGTTGGAAGCAGCCGTGAGCACCTGGACCGAATTCGCAGCAGACCGGCCGATCACGCTCAGCGGCGCGAGCGGCATCGACCGCGCCGCGCACCACCGCCTGGACGAGGCCTGGCTCTCCGCGGCGTGGAGCCACCCCTCGACGCGGGTCTTCGTGGTCTCCGGCGGCCAGGCGCTGATCGACGACACCCCCGACGGCCGCACCGAACTGGTGATGACCCCCGCCTTCGAGGCACCCCCCACCGAGACCCACCGCTACTTCCTCGGCCGGGACGGCGACGGCGTCGCCTACTTCGCGCTGCAGAAGGACGCCCTGCCGGGCCGCATGGACCAGTCCGCGCGCCCCGCCGGCCTCCGCGAGGCCGGGCTGCTCCTCTCGCCGCGCGACGCCGGCCTGCTCGTCCACGCCGTCGCCCTGGAGAACTGGCAGCGGCTCCACCGCTTCTGCTCCCGCTGCGGCGAGCGCACCGTCATCGCCGCCGCCGGCCACATCCGCCGCTGCCCGGCCTGCGGCGCCGAGCACTACCCGCGCACCGACCCGGCCGTGATCATGCTGGTCACCGACGAACAGGACCGCGCCCTGCTCGGCCGCCAGATGCACTGGCCGGAAGGCCGCTTCTCGACCCTCGCGGGCTTCGTCGAGCCGGGCGAGTCCATCGAGCAGGCGGTACGCCGCGAGGTCGCCGAGGAGGCGGGCGTCGTCGTCGGCGACGTGGAATACATCGCCAGCCAGCCCTGGCCCTTCCCCTCCAGCCTCATGCTCGGCTTCATGGCACGCGCCACCTCCGCCGACATCCAGGTGGACGGGGAGGAGATCCACGAGGCGCGCTGGTTCTCGCGGGACGAGCTGCGGGCCGCGTTCAAGACCGGGGAGGTCCTGCCTCCCACCGGCATCTCGATCGCGGCCCGCCTGATCGAACTCTGGTACGGCGAGCCGCTGCCGTAGCGGCCGCCGCGCCCCTTCGCCGGCTCGCCCCTTCGCCGGCTCGTCGGCCTCAGACGCCGATCTTGGCCTTGACCTGGGCCAGCGAAGGGTTGGTGAGCGTGCTGCCGTCCGCGAAGAGAACGGTGGGGACCGTCTGGTTGCCACCGTTCGCCTTCTCCACGAAGGCCGCCGAGTCGGCGTCGAGCTCGATGTTGACCTCGTTGTACGCGATGCCCTCGCGGTCCATCTGGCTCTTCAGACGGCGGCAGTAACCGCACCACGTCGTGCTGTACATCGTCACGCTGCTCGACATGCGACCCGCGCTCCTTTTCCTTCGTTTTTCCTCGGTGTAATTCCGGAAGGAGAACGCTCACCCACCGGCCGGCATTCCCACCACGGGACTCCGGTCGTACCGGTACGACCATACGGCCCCGGCTGTGGACGACATTCCCGGTCGCCCCCGCGGACCTGGCAGCATGGCGGGGTGACACCAGCAACGCACTCCACCCTCTTCCCCCAGGTGCCGGCCTCCGCCGACGCGGTGCTCGACGGGCTCGACCCCGAGCAGCGCCAGGTGGCCACCGCCCTGAGCGGCCCGGTGTGCGTGCTGGCCGGCGCCGGCACCGGCAAGACCCGCGCCATCACCCACCGCATCGCCTACGGCGTCCGCTCCGGCATCCTCCCGCCCGCCGCCGTGCTCGCCGTCACCTTCACCAACCGCGCCGCCGGAGAGATGCGCGGCCGCCTCCGCCAGCTCGGCGCCGGCGGCGTCCAGGCCCGCACCTTCCACTCCGCCGCCCTCCGCCAGCTCCAGTACTTCTGGCCCAAGGCCGTCGGCGGCGAGATGCCCCGCCTCCTCGAACGCAAGGTCCAGGTCGTCGCCGAGGCCGCCGCCCGCTGCCGCGTCCGCCTCGACCGCAACGAGCTCCGCGACGTCACCGGCGAGATCGAATGGTCCAAGGTCACCCAGACCGTCCCCGAGGACTACCCGGCCGCCGCCGCCAAGAGCGGCCGCGAAGCCCCCCGCGACGCCGCCGAGATCGCCCGCGTCTACGCCACCTACGAACAGCTCAAGCGCGACCGCGGCACCATCGACTTCGAGGACGTCCTGCTGCTCACCGTCGGCGTCCTCCAGGACCGCCACGACATCGCCGACACCGTCCGCCGCCAGTACCAGCACTTCGTCGTCGACGAGTACCAGGACGTCAGCCCCCTCCAGCAGCGCCTCCTCGACCTCTGGCTCGGCGACCGCGACAGCCTCTGCGTCGTCGGCGACGCCAGCCAGACCATCTACTCCTTCACCGGCGCCACCCCCGACCACCTGCTGAACTTCCGCATCCGCCACCCGCACGCCACCGTCGTCAGACTCGTCCGCGACTACCGCTCCACCCCCCAGGTCGTCCACCTCGCCAACGGCCTCCTCTCCCAGGCCCGCGGCCGCGCCGCCGAACACCGCCTCGAGCTCATCTCCCAGCGCGACCCCGGCCCCGACCCCGCCTACACCGAATACGCCGACGAACCCGCCGAGGCCGAGGCCACCGCCCGCCGAGTCCGCGACCTCATCGCCTCCGGCGTCCCCGCCAGCCAGATCGCCATCCTCTACCGCGTCAACGCCCAGTCCGAGGTCTACGAACAGGCCCTCGCCGACGTCGGCGTCCCCTACCAGCTGCGCGGCGCCGAACGCTTCTTCGAGCGGCCCGAGGTCCGCGAGGCCGGACTCCTGCTGCGCGGCGCCGCCCGCGCCGGCCACCACACCGACCCCCAGCTCGCCGGCGCCGACGACGTACCCGCCCAGGTGCGGGCCGTCCTCAGCACCCGCGGCTGGACCCCGGAGCCCCCCGCCGGCTCCGGCGCCGTGCGCGAACGCTGGGAATCCCTCGCCGCCCTCGTCCGGCTCGCCGAGGACTTCGTCCGCGTCCGGCCCGACGCCACCCTCGCCGACCTCGTCGCCGAGCTCGACGAACGCGCCGCCGCCCAGCACGCGCCCACCGTCGAAGGAGTGACCCTCGCCTCGCTCCACGCCGCCAAGGGCCTCGAATGGGACGCCGTCTTCCTGGTCGGCCTCACCGAGGGCATGATGCCGATCACCTACGCCAAAACCGACGAGCAGATCGAGGAGGAGCGCCGCCTCCTCTACGTCGGCGTCACCCGCGCCCGCACCCGCCTCTTCCTGTCCTGGTCCCTCTCCCGCACCCCCGGCGGCCGCCCCTCCCGGCGCCCCACCCGCTTCCTGAGCGGCCTGCGGCCCGGCTCGGCCGCGCCCCGCTCCGGCGGCGGCTTCGGAACCACCTCCGCGTACGGCGGCCCGGGCTTCGCCACGGGCGGCTCCGGCTCCGGCTTCGCCTCCGGCTTCGGTTCCGGACCGGGCGGGCACGGCGGTGAGCACGGCGCCCGGGGCCGGCGCGTCCCGGTGCGCTGCCGGGTCTGCGGCCGGACCCTCACCGCGGCCGGGGAGATCAAGCTCATGCGGTGCGAGGACTGCCCCTCGGAGCTCGACGAGGCGCTCTACGAGCGGCTGCGCGACTGGCGGGCCGAGCAGGCCGCCCTGCTGGGCCAGCCCGCCTTCTGCGTCTTCACCGACAAGACACTCCTCGCGATCGCCGAGGCCGTTCCGGGAACCGAACCGGAGCTCGCGAGCATCTCTGGAGTCGGAGGACGCAAGCTCGCCAGGTTCGGAGCCGATGTCCTCGCCCTGTGCGCGGGCGACGTTCCGGCGTCGGACAACGTGTCCCAGGACACGTCCGAAGAATCTCCGGAAAAATAGTTTGCGCGTGTGGACGGCATACCCATAGCCTTCCCAGCAGGGAACGACGGCTCTGCGGTACTACCGGGATTCGTTGGATCCGTGCTGTACTGAACCGAAGACTCGGACCGGTTTCGACCGGTCCCCCGAGACGCCGAGAGGAGGCGGAGAAAATGATCAGCTTTATCAGCCGCGACAAAATGACCGATCGCCGCGTCAGCTCCGCCGGCATGCTCGGCTCCGCCTTCGGCCCGTTCCAGGGCACCGGTCTGTCCGGTGCCGGAATGGTCCAGCTGGAACAGCGACCGGCCATGACGTCCCCGGTAAAGGCAGCAGCAACGGCACAGGCCCAGGCCTATGTCGTCGCCGCGCCCGCCAATGGCGCCGGTTCCCCGAACGCACCGCAGCACCACCTTCCCAAGACGTGGGCCTTCCGTGGGCTCAAACCCTGGAGAGATCCAGCCTGATCGCGATCAGGTCGGCACCTTCCAGGGCCGCGGAACCCACACCGGGATCCGCGGCCCTTTTGCTTGCCCCCAAGCCCGGGGAAACCAGCCCGGCCACCAGCCGGAACACAGACGAGGACATGGACACCGTGCAACTCAAGGCACACACCCCGTCAGTAGCCACCGACCTGATCCCCCCGCCTGTCCCCACGGAGGACACCTTGACTCCCCTCACCTCACTGACCACCCTCACCGACCTCGACGACGCGATCGAGAACCTGGGTGGCTCCGTGCCCTGCCGCAGCTACGACCCCGAGGTCTTCTTCGCCGAGTCCCCGGCCGACGTCGAGTACGCCAAGTCGCTCTGCCAGACCTGCCCGCTCCGCGAGGCCTGCCTGGCCGGCGCCATGGACCGCCGCGAGCCGTGGGGCGTCTGGGGCGGCGAGCTGTTCGTCCAGGGCGTGGTCGTGGCCCGCAAGCGTCCCCGTGGCCGCCCGCGCAAGAACCCGGTCAGCGCATGAGCACCGCCGGCACCATCGACCACCCCACCACGTACGACCCCCAGAAGCAGGCCCCGACCATGCAGCACCCGTCCGAGCCGTTCGGCTCCAAGGCCCCCCGCCACACCTCCGCGACCGCGTCGCGTCAGAACAGGAACCTCGAAATGCAACTCATCCCAGAAGCCCTGGCCCGGGCCCATATGGACAACCTCCTGCGCGAGGCGGAGTCCCAACGCCCCGCCCTGCGGCTGGTCACCGCCCGCCGCATGCAGCGCCGCGCCGAACGCGCCTCGATGCGCGCCCGCCGCGCGCTGGCCATGGCCGTCATGCAGTGAGACCCCCGCGGGGGGGGGGGGGGGGGAAAACACCCCCCCCCCCCCCCCCACACCCCCCCCCCCCCCCCCTCCTTCCCCCCCCCCCCCCCCCCCCCCCCCCCCCCGCTCCCCCCCGTACC